>NZ_JBEPAA010000029.1:0-7654 GCF_040298365.1 Kitasatospora sp. NPDC001603 | reverse complement strand
CTTGGATCTTTGTTTGTACTGCGGTGGTGCCTGCACTGCGACGGAGCCGACAGTGCCTGTACTGCGCTGGGGTACCAGGACTCGAACCTAGACTAAATGAACCAGAATCACTCGTGCTGCCAATTACACCATACCCCACCAGAGTTGAACCCCTGCGGGCCCTTCTCAGGCGTTGCGCCCCTCGCTCGGTCCCGACGGGGTTTCGCTCCCTCGTCCGTTCCCTCCCGGGCGGCGCAGAAAGAACATTACCCGACGTCCGGCCCCGGTCCAAAATCGATAAGCCCAGGCCGCGGCCGGGGCGGCGGCGGGCCAGGTCAGAACCCGGCCCGCAGCCGCCGGTGGCGGTGCTCAGGCAGCCGGGACGGCGGCCAGCGCGGCGGCCAGCCGGCGCAGCGTCTCGGGGCGCCCGAGCAGCTCCATCGACTCGAAGAGCGGCGGGGACACCCGGCGGCCCGTGACGGCCACCCGCAGCGGCGTGAAGGCGAACTTGGGCTTGATGCCCAGCCCGTCCACCAGCGCCGCGCGCAGCGCGGCCTGGATCGGCTCGGGCGAGAAGTCCGCCAGCTCCTCCAGCGCCTTGATGCTCGCCTCCAGCACCGGACGGGCGTCGGCGGTGAGCACCTTGGCGGCGTCGTCCGGGTCGAGCGTGAAGTCCGCCGGGTCGACGAAGAGGAAGCCCGCCATGGTGACGATCTCGCTCAGCACGACCATCCGCTCCTGGGTGAGCGGTGCCACCTTGGCCAGCAGCTCCAGCTGCTCGGCGGTCGGCTCGGCCGGCAGCAGACCGGGCGCCTGGAGGTACGGCACCAGGCGGCGGACGAAGTCCTCCGGGGCCAGCCGGCGCACGTGCTCGGCGTTGATGTGCTCGCACTTCTTGAGGTCGAAGCGGGCCGGGTTGGCGTTGACGTCGGCGATGTCGAACGCCTCGACCAGCTGCTCCACCGAGAAGATGTCGTCGTCCGCGGAGAGCGACCAGCCGAGCAGCGACAGGTAGTTGAGCAGGCCCTCGGGGATGAAGCCGCGCTCGCGGTACAGGTTGAGCGAGGCCTGCGGGTCGCGCTTCGAGAGCTTCTTGTTGCCCTCGCCCATCACGTACGGCAGGTGGCCGAAGCGCGGGGTACTGCCGTCGCCGACGCCGATCTCGGCGAGCGCCGCGTACAGCGCGATCTGGCGCGGGGTCGAGGAGAGCAGGTCCTCGCCGCGCAGCACGTGGGTGATGCCCATCAGGGCGTCGTCGACCGGGTTGACCAGGGTGTAGAGCGGTGCGCCGTTGGCCCGGACGATGCCGTAGTCGGGCACGTTCTCCGGCTCGAAGCTGAGCGTGCCGCGCACCAGGTCGTCGAAGGCGATGGTGCGGTCGGGCATCCGGAACCGCAGGATCGGCTCGCGCTTCTCCAGCTTGTAGACGGCGACCTGGTCGTCCGTCAGCTCCCGGCAGTGGCCGTCGTAGCCGGACGGGCGGCCGGCCGCGCGGGCGGCCTCGCGGCGGGCGTCGAGCTCCTCGGTGGAGCAGTAGCAGTGGTAGGCGTGGCCGGCCTCGTGCAGCCGGCGGGCCACGTCCGCGTAGATGTCCATCCGCTGCGACTGCCGGTACGGCGCGTGCGGGCCGCCGATCTCCGGGCCCTCGTCCCAGTCGAAGCCGAGCCAGCGCATGGCGTCGAGCAGCTGCCGGTACGACTCCTCGGAGTCGCGGGCGGAGTCGGTGTCCTCGATCCGGAAGACCATCGTGCCGCCGTTGTGGCGGGCGAAGGCCCAGTTGAAGAGGGCCGTGCGGACCAGGCCCACGTGCGGGTTGCCGGTCGGGGACGGACAGAAGCGAACCCGAACGCTCGGGTCAGTGTTAGCCACGCTTGATCACCTTGTTGGTGAGAGTGCCGATGCCTTCGATGGAGACGGCGACCGCGTCGCCGACGTTGAGGGGGCCCACCCCAGCGGGTGTGCCGGTGAGGATGACGTCGCCGGGCAGCAGCGTCATGGCCTCGGAGATGTGGACGATCAGCTCGGCGACCGAGCGGACCATCTGGGAGGTGCGGCCGGCCTGCCGGAGCTCGCCGTTGACCGTGCAGGTGACGGCGAGGTCGCTCGGGTCGAGGTCGGTCTCGATCCACGGGCCGAGCGGGCAGGCGGTGTCGAAGCCCTTGGCGCGGGCCCACTGGCCCTCGCGCTGCTGGATGTCGCGGGCCGTGAGGTCGTTGGCACAGGTGTAGCCGAAGATCACCTCGGGCACCCGGTCCAGCGGGACCTCGCGGCACATCCGGCCGATGACCACGGCCAGTTCGGCCTCGTGGTGGACGTCGGAGGAGAACGGCGGGTACGCGATGGACTCGGTCGGGCCGATCACCGAGGTCGACGGCTTGAAGAAGGTCAGCGGGACGTCCGGGACGTCGTGGCCGAGCTCCGCCGCGTGGGCGGCGTAGTTGCGGCCGACCGCGACGATCTTGTTCGGCAGCATCGGGCTGAGCAGCCGCACGTCCTGGAAGCGGTAGCTCTCACCGGTGGGTTGGGGCTGCCCGAACGGGTGGCCGGCCAGGGCGTGGACCACGAGGGACTCGGGCTGCGCCGGGTCACCCTCGACCACGCCGAAGGAGACGGTGCCGGCGGCAGGGCTCCCCTCCCGGACGGAAAACCTGGCAATGCGCACGGCTGGGCTACCCCTCGCTTCGTCGGCCGCCCGGGGCGCGCCCGGGCGCTGGTGGGCGCCGCGCCCGTGTGGGCCCGGCCCCGCTCAATCGTCGACCAGGCTATCGCGTGGGGCCTCCCCCGACCGCTTTGCCCCTGTTCAGCGCGGTTGCGCCCGACCTGGCGGGAGCAAACCGAAAGGCGCCGCGAGTGCGGCGCCTTCCGGGTTCGTGCGGGGTGTCAGCTCCGCGGGGCCACCGCCGGGGCGACCATCAGCTGGGTGCGGCGCGGGTTGGCCGTGTTGGTGGGCAGCTCGGTGGCGTAGGTCGCCACGTGCTCGGCCCGGCGGGCGCCCGGGATCCCGCTGAAGTCCTCGACCGAGGCCAGCGTCGTCCGGCGCGGGTTCGCCGTGGAACGGCCGGAGAGCTCGGGACTGGTGGCGGCCGTGTTCGCCTGGGACATCTCGTCAGCACCTCGGGGTCGCGACCGGCGCGTCGACGTGGCGCGGCACCGGCCTGAGTGATTCGGGGAGATTCTGGGCAGGCTGATCGAGGCCGTGCGCCGGAGACAGCAAGGTTACGGATCTCTTTCCACAGCCGCCGTGACCAAAGCTACACATTGTGCTGTGATTTTGCTCACAAATTGAAGAGCAATTCTCCGATATCCGACATATCGCTTCATCAAGTTTCGCCGACAAAGCCCCGCATATCGGGCATTCGGGAACCTCTGCACCTCCCGTTGATCTCGGGTCTGGTTGGCATGTATCCGGCAAGTGTCCGAAAAAGGCGGTATTCCGGTCCGGTTACCGCACAGTCAGTGAAATCGCGCGCGCGGTCGGTAGTGTGGCCCCACTCGCCCTGGCGGCCCTTGTTGGGATTCCCCGGCTGTGCTGGAATGCCACGGACCGTGGGTAGGGAGTAGTCCACCCCGGTGCCCGCTCTCCCGGACCGGCCGGGGTGCGGATGGAAACTCCACACCGTCCAGGCTGCGGCGACGCGGCGGGACGCCCGGTCCAGAGGTTGCGACGCCAGTGCAGGGACGTTTCAAAAGGGGTAGCGGCGCCGCGGGTGACCCGGAGTCGCGTGAGCCCGTGGCACCACCCCAGCAGGCGGCGGTGCCCGGCGGCCCCGTCGAGCCGGCACCCGAGGCGGTCGGCCGCCCGGAGGACGACGCCGAACAGGACCGGAAGTCGGCCCGGGGCAAGCTCCGCAAGACGCTGACCCGCCGACGGGCCAAGGGCATGAGCCGGCTGGCGATGCGCAACTGGCGGATCCGTACCCGCCTCATCGCGCTGCTCGCGCTCCCGGTGCTGGTCGCCCTCGTGCTCGGTGGGCTGCGCATCCAGACCTCTCTCGAGGCCTCGCAGCAGCTCGCCCAGATGGCCAACCTCTCGGACCTGGCGAAGAAGGCGACCAACCTCGCCGACGCCCTGCAGACCGAGCGGGACATCAGCGCCGGGCCGATCACCCACGAGCCGAACGCCCCGCTCGACGACGACATCGTCAACGCCCGCAAGATCACCGACGACCTGAGCCGGACCTTCACCGCGTCCTCGGACAAGTTCGAGAACCTGGAGCTCTCCGGCGGCAAGGCGCTGCTGTTCCAGATCCGCAAGGACCTGAACTCGATCTCGGACGCGCGCAACACCCCGTACCAGAACAACCAGAACATCCAGTCGACGATCACGGCCTACGACGTGATCATCCGAGACCTGCTGTCGATCACCCAGGACATCGCGCTCGCGTCCAACAACCGCGACCTGGTCCGCGCCACCCGCGCCCTCCAGCAGTTCTCGCTGGCCAAGAACGCCACCTCGCAGCAGCGCGCCCTGATCAGCGCCGCGCTCGCCAACCCCAAGGCCCCCGACCTCAGCCTGAGCGACGAGTCCTTCGGTATCCGGCTGCGCGCCTCCTACGACAACGCGCTCACCAGCTTCAACAACATCTACACCTCGCACGACCTGGACAACCTGCGCGGCCAGCTCAGCTACAACTCGGTGGTCGCCGCCGCCGACCGGTACGCGCGCTCGGTGCTCCAGCAGAGCGGTATCCACCAGACCGAGCCGGTCAGCTTCAAGGACTGGTACGAGCAGGCCACCGCCAAGATCACCGCCGAGCGGCGGATCGAGTCGAAGCTGATCGAGGACCTCGACGGCAAGGCCCAGGAGCTGCAGTCCGCCGCCGACACCGAGGCCCTGATCATCGGTGCCGCCGTCGCGCTGGTGCTGCTGGTCGCCCTCGGTGGCGCCGGTCTGATCGCCCGCTCGATGGTGCGCTCGCTGACCCGGCTGCAGTCCGCGGCCGAGGACGTCGCCGAGCGGCGACTGCCCGAGCTGGTCAAGACGCTGTCCGAGAGCGACCCGCACGACGTCGACGTCACCGTCGAACCGGTCGGCATCGACTCCGCGGACGAGATCGGCCACGTGGCCCACGCCTTCGACATGGTGCACAGCGAGGCCGTCCGCCTCGCCGCCGAGCAGGCCCTCCTGCGCGGCAACATCAACGCGATGTTCACCAACCTCTCGCGCCGCAGCCAGGGCCTCATCCAGCGCCAGCTGTCGCTCATCTCCGAGCTGGAGAGCCGCGAGGCGGACCCGGACCAGCTGGCCAACCTCTTCAAGCTGGACCACCTCGCGACCCGTATGCGCCGCAACGGTGAGAACCTGCTCGTCCTCGCGGGCGAGGACCCGGGCCGCCGCTGGACCCGCCCCGTCCCGCTGGTCGACGTGCTCCGCGCCGCCGCCTCCGAGGTGGAGCAGTACGAGCGCATCGAGCTGGCCACCGTGCCGTCGGCCGAGGTCGCCGGCCGCGTCGTCAACGACCTCGTCCACCTGCTCGCCGAGCTGCTGGAGAACGCCACCTCGTTCTCCAGCCCGCAGACCCGCGTCCGGGTGACCGGCCACGCCCTGCCGGACGGCCGGGTGCTGGTCGAGATCCACGACACCGGCATCGGCCTCAGCCCCGACGACCTCGCCGACATCAACGAGCGCCTGGCGAACCCGCCGACGGTGGACGTCTCCGTCTCCCGCCGGATGGGCCTCTTCGTGGTCGGCCGCCTGTCCCTGCGCCACGGCATCCGCATCCAGCTGCGCCCCAGCGACTCCGGCGGCACCACCGCGCTGGTCATGCTCCCGGTGGACGTCACCAACTCCGCCGACCGCCGGGCTCCGGCCCGCCCCGGGTCGGCGCAGGCCAAGCAGCAGCGCGGGGTCGCCCCGACGCCGCGCCAGCAGCGCCAGGTGCCCGGCGGTCCGGCCGGCGGCCCGAACGGCGGCCCGGCCGCGCTCGGCCAGGGTCCGGCGGGCGGTGCCCCGCAGGGCCGTCCGCAGCTCGGCCAGGGCGGTCCCGGTGCTCCGGGCGGCCAGGGCGGCCCCGGTGGACGGGCCGGCGGCGCGCTGCCGACCCGCCAGGTCGGCCAGTCGCTCCAGGGCCAGCCGCAGGGCCAGCAGGCCCCCCAGGGTCAGCAGCAGGGCCAGCCGGTCCCGCAGGCCCGCCAGAACCCGCAGGGCGGACTGCCGCAGCGCGGTGCGGGCCGGCAGGCTCCGCCGCAGGGCGGTCCCGGTGCGCTGCCGCGCCGCGGCCAGCAGCAGCCCGGCCAGGGCCAACCCGGTCCGGGTCAGCCGGGCCAGGGCCAGCAGGGCCAGGGCCCGGGTCAGCCCGGCCAGGGCCGGCGCCCCGGCCAGGAGCGGCCGCGCCCCGGCGGGGACTTCGCCGGCGGTCCGGGCCCCCGGACCGGCGAGCAGCCTCAGCACGGCTGGGCCGACCAGTCGGGCCGTCCGGGCGCGCCGCAGGGCGCCCGCCCGGGCAACCGCCCGCAGGAGGGTCTGCCGCAGCGCCGCCAGCCGGGCCAGGCACCGCAGGGCCAGGCACCGCAGGGCCAGGGCGGCCCCGGCGGCCAGGGCCCGCAGGGTCCGCGCCGTCCGCAGCGCCCCGGCCCGGACGCACCGCAGCGCGAGCGGCAGCAGCAGCTCCCGCCGCAGCAGGCCCAGCCGCTCCCCGCGGCCGAGCCCTCGTCGATGGAGAGCACCGCGCAGTTCGCCCGGCCGCGCTTCGAGGCGAGCGAGATCGACCCGCGTGACCCGCTCGGCCTCGGTCTGGTCGAGCCGGTGCTGCCGAACCCGGCGCGTCCGGAGCCGGTCCGCCAGGAGCAGCTCCGCCCCGAGCCGGTCCGCCAGGAGCCGATGGCGCTGCCGACCGGTCCGTCCGACGGCGGTCCGCAGGGCGGTGCGCCGATCTTCGAGTCGGCCGAGCAGGCCGAGGCGGCGCGGGCGGGTCAGTACCAGCCGCGTCGGCCCGGGACCAGTGCGCCCGGTGTCCAGCAGCAGGGCCAGCACCAGCAGGCCCCGCAGCAGCACCAGCACGCCCAGCAGCAGCACGCCCAGCAGGCTCCCCACCAGGCTCAGCAGCAGGCCCCCCAGCAGGGCCAGCCGCAGCAGGCCCCGCAGGGCGGGCCGGGCGGGCCGGGTGACGCGCCGTGGCGCCCGTCCGCGAACGACGAGCGCTGGCGCCGGGCCGAGCAGGTCCGGGAGCCCTCGACCAGCGGCGTCACCATGTCCGGTCTCCCCCGGCGGACCCCGCAGGCCAACCTGGTCTCCGGTACCGCCGAGGCGTCCCCGCTGACCGGCCCCCAGGTGTCCCGTGCACCCGAGGAGGTCCGCGGCCGGCTCACCAACCTGCGCCGCGGCATCCAGCAGGGCCGCCGGGTCGGCGCCGAGCAGGCGGCCGGCCAGGGCCCGGGCCAGGGCAACCAGGCGGGCCCGCAGCATGGTGCCCAGCAGTCCGGATTCGATAGCTTCGGGAGCCGCACCGACGGCAACGGCGCAGATCACCAGGAGCGTTGAGTTGAACCAGATGAGCCAGGCCGCACAGAACCTGAACTGGCTGATCACCAATTTCGTGGACAACACCCCCGGGGTGTCGCACACGGTGGTGGTCTCCGCCGACGGCCTCCTGCTGTGCATGTCCGAAGGCTTCCCCCGCGACCGCGCCGACCAGCTCGCCGCCGTCGCCTCCGGCCTCACCTCCCTCACCTCCGG
>NZ_JBEPAA010000028.1:0-102835 GCF_040298365.1 Kitasatospora sp. NPDC001603 | reverse complement strand
CGCGCACGCCCCCCGCGAGCTGCACCGCCCCGCCGACGCGCCCCCGCCCCCGGCCGGCGCCCCCGCCGCCCCCCCCCCCCCCCCCGCCGCGCCCGCCCCGGCCTGGTGTCACTGGTCGGAGTAGCTGAGGTCTCCCACCGTCCAACTGCTGATGTCGGCGATGGCGATGCGGTACATGCCGCCCGTGTGCGGCAGCCCGTAGCTGCCCTGCAGGATGCGGGCGACGTGCAGGTGCAGATGCGTCGGCCGCACCGCCGGCACCGCCGTGCCTTCGCCGGCCGCGTCACCAGCGCCGGCCGCAGGCGCCGCGAAGAGTGCGGCGAACGGCTTGAGGTGCTCCGAGCCGGCGAGGACTTCCGCCACCCGCTCGTTCCACAGGCTCTGCGGCGCGAGCCGGCCGGTGATGACCGCCCCAGGCACGACGACGGTCAGGGGCATTTGGTTGCTGTGCTCGGACTCCACCATCGCGGCGATGTCGACGAGCAGCCCATCAGGGTTCGACATGCCACCAGAGGATAGTGCCCGCCGCAGCGCGGCCGTGCGGGCACCCCCGGCCCGCCGTCCGCCGGCACCTCCACCGGGCGCGCCGGGTGCAGGGAGATTCCACTGCCTGTGATCGAAGCGTGGAAAAATGTGGTGCAGCCAGGGCAGATATCGGCGGCGGCCTGGCGCCTCCGCCGGACTACGGAGGGAGAAGCATGATCCTCAACTTGTCGGCCGTCGTGTTCTTCGGCGCGGTCCTCGCCGTGCTGATCCGTCAGCGCCGCGCGACCCCGGCCGCAGCGTGCGTCGCCGTCGCCTTCGGCTTCCTGCTCGCCTCCAGCTCGGCCGCGCCCGCCGTTCACGGCGCCCTGGCCGCCGCGCTCACCGCACTCGCGCCCGCTGGCTGAACGAGCCGCCCAACCCGGTACCCCGCAGCTCCGGGCCGCCGTGCGGCCGGTAGCCTCCCGCCCTGTCCGAGATGTCCCGGGCCCCCGAGAGGGCCTACGCCCCTGAGGGGCGCGAAGGAGGGTGGAAATGCAGCAGCCCGCACCGACCGTGGACGGTTCCGTCCTGAGCGGAATCGTGGAGGCGGTCCGCGACGGCGACGACCGGGTCCTGCGCCGACTGCTGGCGCGCCTGGCCGAGCAGGCGACCGCCGCCGACCTCTACGCCCTGCGAGACGCCCTCGAACCGAGCTCCGACGACTCCGCCCCCGGCCGGACGAGGCCGCAATAAGGTCCGGCCTCCAGACACGGAAACCTGTGCTGGTGAGAGTAGACATTGCACGGCAGTCTGTGTAGTGTTCCTGGCGTTGGGAGAGCAGGACAGCAGAACGGGCAGACACGAACTGCCCGGGCAGTACCGCAGTTCGCAGTACCAGCAGTGATGCAGGAGGCGTGCAGGTCGTCAGTACGCGGGACCCGGTCATGACAGAAGGGGTTCGCGGCGGAAGGCGGGTGACCTGCCAGGCGTCACGGGCCCGGTTGTGCGTGGGGCCCGCGGCGGTGGCGGTCGCGCACGCGCAGGACGCAACATCCAGCAGTTCGCAGTACCGGCAGTACGCACGATGCACACCAGAGGAGAAGGGAAGGGTTCACCCCGTCGGATCGCCCGCCACGGCACGCAATCGGAGCCAGGCGGTCACCGCAGTAGCCATCGTCATGGAACGTCATGGAAGAGGTGGTCTTCGGTCACGCATACGCGATCCCCGCGCAATGCCCCTCCCCCGGGCAACGCGGACACCGCAAGCCGGCCCGACAGCCGGCAGCAGTAGTGCAGTAGATGGAGCAGTGAATCCTCATATCCCTGGGCCCCGGCGCACACAGCGCCGGGGCCCTCGACCCGTTCACGGGACGGCAGGTGCCGGCGGAACGGGCCGCCCTCGCCACCGACCGGAGCACGGCGGACCACCTGAGCGCCGAGACCAGGCCTGACGACAACTACCCCACCCCGCGCTGCGGAGATCCTGGCCCCCCGCCGGGCTTCCCGATCAGCCTCGACGACGCCGCACTCGTCCCGCGGCCCGAGCCGAAACCGGTTCGGAGGGAGCGCACCGCTGCCCCTGTTGCTCACCATGGCCGGACTTGCCGCCTCGGCCGGCTCGCTGGTGCTGATCAGCCATCTGTTCCCGGTCTCCATCTGGGCGATGAACTTCGCCATGATGTTCGCCCTCGCCCTCGGCATCGACTACACCGTCTTCCTGCTCGCCTCCGCCAAGGAGCACTACGAGCGCACCGGCGACCCCAAGGAGGCGATGGTCGGCGCACTCGCCCACTCCGGCCGGGTGATCTTCGCGGCCGCCGGCGTCATGGTCGCGGTGTTCTTCACCTTCGCCCTGTCCGGCCCGCTCCCGCCCAAGGAGATGGGCATCGTCCTCGGCGTCGCCGTGCTGCTCGACGCGGCGCTGGTCCGGCTGGTGCTGCTGCCGGTGATCCTGCGGCTGACCGGCCGCGCTGCCTGGCACACCCCGGCCTGGCTTGACCGCGTGCTGCCGCAGATCTCCTTCTCCCACGGCTGACCAGTCCCGAGCGCCGGTGGCGGGAGCGCGGTTCACCGCTCCCGCCACCGGCGCACACCGCTGCGTCGGGCGGGCTCGCTCACACCGCCGGCGCGCCGCCTCCGGGGCGCCACGGCGCGGACGGAGCCGCTGGACCGCACCGCACGTCCCACCGAAGAGCCGGCGCCGGCCTTCCGCCGTGCTCACCCACCTCGGCCGACCACGTCGTTCTCGGGAGGGTACGGCGCCCCCGAAGTCCCCAGGCCGCGGTCGGCCGGAGTGATCGCTCCGGCCGGCCGCGGCCGGGGGGCCACGTGCGGGGCTGGCTCAGTGGGCGGAGGCCGGGAAGCGTTCCCAGACCCGGTGCGTTTCGAGTTGCTCCGCCAGGGCCGAGATCGCCTGCCCGCCGTCGGTCTCGCTGAACACGCCCGGCGCCTGCGGGTCGATGCCCGCCGCCGCCCACAGGGCGCGCGCGTCCGCGAGGCCGGCGATCGGCTTGGCGTGCCGGTAGGCCTCGTTGACCAGCAGGACGATGCGGGAGTCGATCGCCGGCTGCCCGCCCGCCACGGCGCCGGACTTGGCGTCACGTGCCCCGCGGTCGTCGGCGCCGGGCGGGGGTGCGTCCGCGACCAGGAGCGCGTCGAACTCGACGGACCGGGCGGCGGCGAAGGTCCGCTGCACGGGGAGGTCGTCGGCCAGCGGCGCTCCGGTCGGGGCGATGACCAGCGGCAGCAGTCCCGCGGCGGACGCGTCGTCCCGGAGCCGCCGCACCACGCCGGGGTCACTGCCGGAGCCGGTGACGATCCCGAGCACGCGGCCGGTCGCCGGCCAGCGCCGCCCCAGCTGGGACAGGGCCGGACTGGGGGCGATCTCGGCGTTGGCCGTGTCAGTGGTCGCCGGCACGGGCAGGCCGAGGCCGGCGGCCACCTCCCGGCACAGCTGCTCGTCGATCCGGGCCAGGACGGTCAGGACCCGTTCCTTGATCGCCTGCTCGTACACCTTCGACAGCTCGAAGGTGTAGGCCGCGATCACGTGCTCGCGCTCCACCGGGCTCAGGCTGAGCCAGAACAACCGGGGCTGGCTGAAGTGGTCGGCGAACGACGCGGGCGCCTCACGCACCTTGGTCGCGGCGGAGATCGGGGTCGGGTACTCGACGAACGCGTGCTCGCCCGCGCCGGCGAAGAACGGGCAGCCGCCGTCGAGCGAGTTCGGCTTGTACGGTGCGACGCCGCTGTGCACCGCGTCCTGGTGGAAGCCGTCGCGCAGCATGTCGTTGACCGGGGCGTGGGTGCGGTTGACCGGGATCTGCGCGAAGTTCGGTCCGCCGAGGCGGGTGATCTGCGTGTCGAGGTAGGAGAAGAGGCGGCCGGCGAGCAGCGCATCGTCGGTGAGGTCGATGCCGGGCACCAGGTGCCCGGGGTGGAAGGCGACCTGCTCGGTCTCGGCGAAGAAGTTCGTCGGGTTCGCGTGGAGGGTGAGCAGCCCGATCGGCTGCACCGGGGCGAGCTCCTCCGGGACGATCTTGGTGGGGTCGAGCAGGTCGATGCCGGCGAACGTCTGCTCGGGGGTGTCGGGGAAGGTCTGGATGCCGAGCTCCCACTGCGGGTGGTTGCCGGACTCGATGGCGTCGGCGAGGTCGCGGCGGTGGAAGTCCGGGTCCATGCCGCTGATCAGCTGGGCCTCCTCCCAGACCAGGGAGTGCACGCCGGCCATGGGCTTCCAGTGGAACTTCACCAGGGTGCTGGCGCCCTCGGCGTTGACGAGGCGGAAGGTGTGGACTCCGAAGCCCTCCATCGTCCGGTAGGAGCGCGGGATGCCGCGGTCGGACATGTTCCAGATGGTGTGGTGGGTGGCCTCGGTGTGCAGCGAGACGAAGTCCCAGAACGTGTCGTGGGCGCTCTGTGCCTGCGGGATCTCCCGGTCCGGGTGCGGCTTGGCGGCGTGCACCACGTCCGGGAACTTGATGGCGTCCTGGATGAAGAAGACGGGGATGTTGTTGCCGACCAGGTCGAAGACGCCCTGGCCGGTGTAGAACTTGGTCGCGAAGCCGCGGGTGTCGCGCACGGTGTCCGCCGACCCGCGCGAGCCCAGCACGGTGGAGAACCGTACGAACACCGGCGTCTCCACGCCTTCCGCCAGGAACGCGGCCCTGGTGACCGCGGCCGCTGTCCCGTAGCCCCGGAAGGTGCCGTGGGCTGCGGCGCCGCGGGCGTGCACCACCCGCTCGGGGATCCGCTCGTGGTCGAAGTGCATGATCTTCTCGCGCAGGTGATGGTCCTGCAGCAGCACCGGGCCGCGCGGCCCGGCCTTCAGCGAATGGTCGCCGTCCGGCAGTCGCACCCCCTGCGCGGTCGTCAGGTACCCGCCGTTCTGCGACAGGGCGTCTGCCGGCAGGCCGGTGTCGCGGCCGGTGGGCGACACCGGCAGGGGCCCCTGCTGGTCCCGCTTCGCGGGCAGCGGAGCCCTCGGTTCGAGCGGCTCCGCCACCTGAGGCGGTGTGCTGCCCGGCGCTCCGGGCACACCGCCCGGCGGCCGGCCGTCCTCGCGCACGGCCTCGGCTACGGCGTCGACGATCCTCTTCACGGGTCCCGGCTTGTCGTCCATCATGTCCTCCGGCATCGGGTCAGGTCCGGCACCCGCGGGCACGATCGCCGGACCGGCGCCACGCCCACGAGTGCTGTACGAACGACTATCCCGACCGGCGCCGACCCGCCCGGCACGACACACCCGCTCCCCCGAGGAACGGCCACCCCGCCGCCTCCGCTGTCGCTCCTCCTCGCGCCGGTCAGCGGTCTCCCGGGTGGTGGCGGGCTGTGCGGCCGGCACTCGTTCCCTCCCGTCGACCTCGTCCTGGAGGTGCGCCGGGCCCTCGGCCTTCCGGTAGGCGCCCGTCATCCTGACTTCACGGATGCCGGGGGCGTTCGGGGTGCAGGGTCAGCGGTGGTGTTCGGAGCGGGCCAGGCGGGCGGTGGCCGTCTTGAAGACCGGCTGCTTCGACGAGGGGTCGAGGCGGGTGGCGATGAGCTCGTTCGCGGCGCGGTCGCGGCGCGGCGGACTGTCGGCGTGGTCGGGGCCGTGGTCCCAGTAGCCGTAGTGGAACGGCAGGAAGAGCGGCCCCTCGCGGATCCCGGTGATCCGGACCCGGGCGGTGACGGAGCCACGGGCGGTGGTCAGGACGGCCCTGTCCCCGTCGGTGAGGCCGTGTCGGCAGGCGTCGGCCCGGGAGCATTCGACCCATATCTCGGGCGCGGCGCGCTGGAGTTCGGGAACACGGCCGGTCTTGGTGCGGATGTGGAAGTGGTAGATGGTGCGGCCGGTGGTCAGCCACAGCGGATAGGCGTCGTCGGGCGGTTCCGGGGGCGGCTCGTAGTCGGCGGCCCGGAGAAGTGCTTGGCCGTGCGGGTTCAGGGCCCGGTACTGGGCCTCGGTCGCGGGCTCGCCGGTGTCGAGGTCGCGGCCGTAGGTCTCACAGGTCTCCGGATGGGCCCAGAAGCGGCCCTCGGCGTAGAGCCTCGGCGTGCCGAAGGGGAGGGCGGGTGTCGCGGGCCACTGGGTGCCGCCGTGTTCGCGCAGCAGTTGGTAGCTGAGCCCGGTGTAGTCGCAGGGGCGGCCCTTGCTGCACTGCTGCCATGCGGCGAACGCCGACGGGGCGTCCTGCCAGGTGATCAGTGGACGGCCGGAGCGGGTGCGCAGGTCCATTCGGTGGGCGAAGCCGAGGAAGATGTCGAGGTCGGACCTGGCGAGGCCGGGTGGGTCGACGGCCTTCTCCGAGAGGTGGACGGTGCGGTCGGCGTTGGTGAAGGTGCCGGTCTTCTCGCCCCAGGTCGCGGCCGGCAGGACCACGTCGGCGAACTCGCCGGTCTCGGTGGGGAAGATGTCCTGCACCACGACGAACAGGTCGGGCCGGGCGAGGATCCGGCGGATCCTGGCGAGGTCGGGCAGGGACACCGCGGGGTTGGTGGCGCTGATCCACAGGAACTTCAGGGCGCCGGTCTCGGCGAGGCGGAACATCTCCAGCGCATGGGTGGGCGGGCCGCCGTGGTCCAGCACCGCGGGGTCGATGTTCCACAGCTCGGCGAGTTCGGCGACGTGGCGCGGATTCGCCCAGTTGCGGAAACCCGGCAGGTCGCCGTTGGCGCCGCACTCGCGGGTGTTCTCGGCGGTGGGCTGGCCGTTCATCGGAAGGGCGCCGGCGCCGGGGCGTCCGAGTTGTCCGCGCAGCAGGTGCAGGTTGTTGACCTGGACGGCGCTTGCCGTGGCCTGGTGCGATTGGTAGACGCCCTGGAGCACGGTAGAGACGAGCCGGTCGGTGCCCGCGATCAGCTCGGCGGCGCGGCGGATCTCGCCCGCGGGCAGTCCGCAGATGCCGGCCGCCCAATCGGTTTGCCGTCGCAGCCGAAGGACTCCTTGAGGGCCTCGCCCGCTGTGGCGGTGCACAGGCGGGTGTTGCCGTCCAGGTGGTTGGTGCCGATCCCGGCGCGGGCGAGGACGGTCAGCGTGTAGTACTCCTCCAGGAACAGCTGCCCCGAGGTGTAGAAGCCGACCGCGTCCGGCCCGTGGTCCTTCAGCACGGACCGGCAGCGCCCCGCGACGGTGTCCAGGGCGGTGTCCCAGTCCGTGGCGACGAGTCGGCCGCCGCGGCGGACCTGCGGCGCGGTGAGCCGGTCGGGCGAGGCGCTGGCCTGCCACCCGAACAGGTCCTTGATGTCGAGGCGGCCGTGGTTGACCCGGTCCCCGGCCCGGCCGCGGACACCGACGATCCTCCCGTCACGGACCGCGATGTCCATGGCGTCGCCGTTGGAGTGCAGAAGCGACGCGGAAGGCACCCAGCGCTGCACGTCGGCCTCGCTCAGCCCGGGGGCCAGTTGGAGGTCGACCCGGGCGGGCCACGGCGTGCCGGGGGCGTACGGGGTGCGGGGCCCCCAGGGATCGGCGGTCCGGTCCACGGTCGTGCTGCTTCCGTCGCCGACCCCGGTGGTCGGGAGGCGACTTCTGCGCGGTGGCGCTGGGGACCCTCAGGGGGCGCGCGGGTGGCGGTCGGTCAGTGGCCGAGAGCGCTGGCGAGTTCCTTCTTGGTCATCTTCGAGCGGCCGTGGATGTTGCGCTGCTTGGCCTCGTTGTACAGCTGTTCCTTCGTCGGCCCCTGGGAGCCGGAGTGCGAACGCTGGCCGCCGCGCCGGGAGGAGGAGGTGTCGTGGGTGGAGGAGCGGCTGGCCGTCTTCGACTCGCCGTGCCGGGCCCGTTCCTTGTTCACGGTCCGGGCCGCGATCTCCTCGGCCCGCTTCTTGCTCTCGCCGCGGTCCAGGGCACTGTCCTTGATGTGCTCGTACTGGCGTTCACGCTTCTTGCTCGATCCGGCAGGCATGACTCCTCCTTCTGACGGTGCTCCGCAGCGGCGTCTACCCCGAACGTAAGGGCCGACTCGCGGGCCCGCCCGTGCCCGTCCCGGCGGTGCGCCGTGCCGCGCTGCCCCCCGCGCCGGGCCCGGCCACGTGCCGGGGCCCCTCTCCGGCCTCGGGGACCGGGACCGGGGACCTGGCCGCGGTCGGCCCCCGTTCGGGTGAGGTGGCGTCGCCGTCGCCCACCGCACGCACCCGCCGGGGAACGACTGCCAGGTGGCCGGGACCAGCCCGGCCCGGACGGAACGAACGAGAGGCAGGCGTTTCATGGGACACGGCGGAAACGTGATCGACGAACTGATGGCCGACCACCGGGAGGTGGAGGAGATGTTCGCCCGGATCCAGGCGATGACGGGCGGCGGCCAGCAGCTGCGGGACGTGGTCGACGAGGTCACCATCGAGCTGGTGCGGCACTCCGTCGCCGAGGAGCAGTACCTCTACCCGGCGGTGCGCGAGCACGTCCAGGGCGGCGACCGGCTCGCGGACAAGGAGATCGCCGACCACGGCCGGGTCGAGGAACTCCTCAAGAAGCTGGAGGACACGAAGACGGACGACCCGCAGATGAGCCCCCTGCTGCGGCGGCTCATGGACGAGGTCGCGGCACACGTCCAGGACGAGGAGCACAACCTCTTCCCCATGCTGCGCCAAGCGTGTACGCCGGAGCAGCTGAACGACCTCGGTGACAAGATCCGCCGGGCCAAGTCCATGGCGCCGACCCGCCCCCACCCCGCCGCGCCCGACAGCCCCGCGGCCAGCAAGCTGCTCGCTCCCGGTGTCGGCCTGGTCGACCGGGCCCGCGACTTCGTCACCGGCCGCGGCAAGTCCTGATCCACCCCCGCGACCGGCCGGCGGTCCTGGCGTCGGGGCGGGGCCGTCGCACGGCCAGCCCTGCCCCGACGCCAGGATCGGGCCGGCGTGATGCCCGTCATGCCGCCCCCCTCAAAGAAGCGGCCTACACTGGGCGGCCACGAGCGGGGCAGCGCGGCTCCGCACCGGACGGCTCGCACCACCGGCACCGGACCAGGCGAGCACCTCCCCGAGGGACCGATCCCCGTGCCCGACCTGTCACCCGTCATAGCCTCCTGCACCCGCTGGCTCCTGAACGCCTACCCTCCCCCGGCCGGCGCCTTCAGCCGCGCACTCGCAGAGAGCCAGGCCCGGCAGGCGACCGCCCTGGCAGCCGCCCTGCGCTACCCCACCCCGATGGACGTCCAGCTCCTGGACCTGCTCGGCCCCGGCGGCGCCGACCGGCTCGACCGGCTCACTGGCCACGACCCCCGTCCGGACGACGCCGCGTGGCGGACCTGGGTGGACGAGACCGTGGTCAGCTGGGCCGCCTGCTTCCTCGCCGACCCCGCACTCGCCTCGCACGCCCACCAGACCCTCGCCACGACCGAGCACCACACCGGGGCGGGAGCCCTGCGACGCCTCACCGAGCCCGGCATCCGCGACACCGAGGCGGCCGTCCTGCTGCGCCACCCCGACCTCCTGGAGCCCGTCGCCGCCCTGCACCGGAGCCGGCTCGGGGAGCGGCTGAACGTCGAGGGCGCCCCGACGGCGTGATGCCGCCGGCCGGCCGAGCGTCCGACATCGGGGCCGCCTGGAGCTGGAGGCCACTGGCGCTGACCGCCGCCGGAGCGCGCCCGGCGGGACACGGACGCGGACCGTACGGCGGTCGCGGGCCGCGGACGGCTCCCGGCCGGGTCAGGCCTGCTGGCTGGCCGGGTCAGGCCTGCTGGTTGCTCGCCGGCGGCGTGGCCCGGGGGCTGCCTGCATCGGGGGCGGGCAGTGGCCAGTCGGGTCGGGCGAGCTGGTGGCGCAGGGTGTCGAGCCGGGCCAGGTGGGAGTCGAGGGCGGTGGTGACGGCGACCGTGGTGGCGGCCACTCGTGCTTCGAGGTCGTGAATCCGGTCCAGGAGCTCCTGCCAGCGCTCCTCGCCGGCGACGGGATCAGGCGCGGCGTTGGTCGCTGTCATCGCGGAGCTGGGCGGTGTGGTGGGTGAGGGCGTCGAGGCGGGTGGCGAGGTCGTCCTGGCCGGCGCCGAGGTGGGGGCGGACGGCGGCGAGGGGCTCGATGAGGTCGGCTGGGTCGGTGGCGCCGAGGGCGGCGGTCAGGGCGGCCTGGGCGGGGCGAGCGCCGGGGGCGAGCGCGGTCGCGGTGATCCGGGCGGCGAGGACCCGCAGCTCGGCGGCGTTGTCACGGGCCCAGGCGGTGACGGTGCGGTCGGCGGCTCGGCGGTCACGAACGGCCTTGACGCGTTCCGCGCCGGTACCGGCCTGCGTCGTGCGACCTGCGGCGGGCTTGAGGCGCAGGTAGCGGTTCTCGGCCGCCTGGCGGCTGGCGACGCCCATGGGGTGGGCGAGGTCGGCCCAGGTGGCACCGGCCTCCCGGGCGGTCCGCACCAGTCCGGCCTCCCAGCCGGCGAGCTCGGTACGCAGCTCCCGCAGCAGGACGAGTGCGGCCAGAGCGGGCTCGGGGCCGTCCTGCGCGTCAGGGGCGCCCGGGGGCTGCGGCCCGGGGTCGCGGGCGGTGCGGACGGCGTCGTCGATCGCGGCCAGCGCCGCCGCGGCCGCCAGGAACGAGGCGGGTCCGACCGGCCGGGGGCCGTCGGGGGCGGGTCTGCGGGGCTTCTCATTCATGACAGTCACTCTATAGGCGACGCGGAGACTTGTCATCGGATGGATGACGCGCTACAACGGTCTCAGAAGAAGCGCACTGGCACCCGTTCGATCAGTGGAGGTGTTTCGCGATGCTGCTGCGCACTGATCCGTTCCGCGAGCTGGACCGGCTGACCCAGCAGTTCCTGGGCAACACGGGAACCTGGTCGCGGCCGGCATCGATGCCGTTGGACGCCTACCGGGCCGGGGACGAGTACGTGATCTGCTTCGACCTGCCCGGGGTGGACCCGGAAGCCATCGACATCGACGTCGAACGGAACATGGTGACCGTCAAGGCCGAGCGTCGCCCCCGCCGCGAGAGCGAGGGCGTGAAGTGGGAGCTGTCCGAGCGCCCGCTCGGAGTGTTCTCCCGCCAGGTCATGCTGTCCGACACCCTCGACCCCGCCGGGATCACCGCCGACTACGACGCCGGCGTGCTGACCCTGAAGATCCCGGTCGCCGAGAGGGCCAAGCCCCGCAAGGTCTCGATCAGCCACAGCGGAAGCCGCACGCAGATCCAGGCCTGACCCGCCCCGATGCCGTTCCGCGCCGCCCCCGATCTCTCCCCCCTCGATCGACGGGGCGGCCGGAACACCCCCGACCGCAGGCCGGCCCCGCCCGGACCGGCCCGCCCGCAGCGACGCGGAAACGCCATGAACAGCCGGAGCAGCGAACCCTTCATCGTACGGGCGAACGGCGAGATCGACCTCGACACCGCCCCGGCCCTGCGCCATGCCCTGGCCACCGCGCTCGAGTCGCACCGGGAGGTCGTCCTCGACCTGTCGGAGGTGACGTTCATGGACTGCGCGGGCCTGGGCGCCCTCGTCCAGGCTTGCAACCAGGCCGACCGCGACGGCAGGCGCCTGATCGTGCGCGAGGCCGGGCGCTGCGTCGTCCGCCTGCTGAAGCTCACCGGTCTGCACCGGCGCCTGGCCGCGCTGCCCTGACCGCGCACCGGCTTTGGGGGTGGAGGGAGAACCGCGGTGGCTCTTCCCCGGGAGGCGTTCCTGGCGGAATCCGGGAACGCGGTGGTGACGACACCCCCCAGGAGGCCGAGCGGGCCGCCCGGATCGTCCTGACCCTGCTCGGCGCCCAGCCGGCCGGTCAGGTGGTAAGGCTGCCGCGGGTGAGCATGGCGGCGAGGAGGCGGGTGGCGGCCTCGGCGTCGGCGAGTTCGTCGCCGGTGGGGAGGACGGCGCCGAAGGCGCGGTTGCCGGGGGCGTCCAGGGCGCGCCAGTGAAGGACCGGTGCGAGGTGGCTGCTGGCGTCGGCGAGGAACCAGGCGAGGTGGCCATGGGTGCGGGCGATGGTCAGTGCCAGGGCCGCGAGAGCTTCGCGCAGTGCGGCGAGCCGCTCGATCCTCGACAGCGCCTGGTGGGTGTCGGCGGGGCCGATCGCGGCATCGAGGGCTGCGGCGGTCTTGCGGGCCAGAGCGGAGTCGGTCGCGGTGAGTTCCCAGGTCCCGTCGGTGAGCTGGAGTTCCGCCTCGTGGATGACGCGCTCGACCGCCGTGACCATGCTCATGACGGGAAGTGTATCGGCTGGGCCCGGCGCGCCGGTCGGCGGTGTCAGCGGAGGCGGGCTGGGCGTGCGGGCAGGTGGGCCGGCCTGGTCCGACCGGTCCTGCGAGCGGGCGGGCCGCCTCCCCGACGGTCTCCCTCCGGAAGGTGTCGGTTCTGTCCGTGTGCGCCGGCGCCTCCCCCGGGCCACGGCACGCCCGTCAGATCGACGATCGGCCCGGGAGGGCGGTCCGCGAGGGCGTCGTCGAGCCTGCTCCGACCGTCCTGTGCCCGGCGGAGCCCGCGGCGTGGCCGAGCCGACCAGGTTTCAGAACGCCTCACGCAAGGCCGGCAGCAGGGTGCCCTCGGCCCAGTCGAGGAACGCGGGCTGGCTGTCGCCGCCGACCTGTATGAGGGCCACCTCGTCGAACCCGGCGTCGACGAACGGCCGCACCGCCTCGACGAAGTCGTCGACCCGGTCACCGCACGGAACGGATTCGGCGACGTCCTCGGGGCGGACGAAGCGGCTCGCGGCGGCGAACCCCGCCGTCCCGGGCAGCTCGGCGTTGACCTTCCAACCGCCGCCGAACCAGCGGAACTGCTCGTGGGCCCGCCGGACGGCGGTGTCCCGGTCGGTGTCCCAGCACACCGGAAGCTGACCCACGGCCGGCTTTCCGGCCCCGCCGTGCTCGGCGAACCCGCTGATCAGCGCCTGGTCCGGCTCCACGGCGATCACCAGATCGGCCAGCCGGCCGGCAAGGTCGCAGGAGTCCGGCCCTGATACCGCCACCCCGATCGGCGGGGGCCGGTCGGGCAGATCCCACAGCTTGGCGCCCTCGACGTCGAAGTACCGGCCTCGCCGGGTGACGTACCCGCCGTCGAACAGTGCCCGGATGATCTGTACCGCCTCGTCGAGCATCGCCTGGCGCACCGGTACCGCAGGCCAGCCCCGCCCGATCACGTGCTCGTTGAGGTTCTCGCCGCTGCCCAGCCCGAGCCGGAAGCGGCCCTCGGACAGCAACTGCAACGTGGCGGCCTTCTGCGCCACCACCACGGGGTGGTAGCGGAACGTCGGGCACGTCACGTAGGTCATGAGCGGGATCCGGGAGGTGGCCTGCGCGGCGGCACCGAGCACCGCCCACGCGTACGGAGCGTGACCCTGCTCGTCCAGCCAGGGGAAGGAGTGGTCCGAGATCACCGAAAAGTCGAACCCGGACTGCTCGGCGCGCACCACGTCCGCGACCAGGTCACGCGGGCCGCGCTGCTCGGTCATCATCGTGTATCCGATTCTCACCATGACCCCGCGCCTGCCCGATCACCGTCATCCTCACACCGAGCTGCCCCATCCCATCCGGGGCCCCGGATGCCGGCAGCGGCAGCGGCCACCTGGCGGCGCCCGCCCGACGCGGGCCGTGGCTGCGCCGCTTCCGGGCGGACGCGAGGGAGGCACTCAAGGCGAATGCCAACCCGAGCTCTGGGCGCAGCGTGCGCCACGCCCAGCGCTCGGACGGCCGGGCTCCTCTCCTGGAGCACCCGGCAGGCACGGCGCGGCGCGGGACGGCCGGCGCAGTCCCGTCGGACGGAACTTGCCGGGCCGGGCCGGGCCGGGTGACGGTCGCGGAGGCGGCGCGGTACTGGCACAGCCGAGCCTGGCCCACACATCACCTTCACCTTCCGTGCTGTCACATTCGATGGTCGGCATCCGTCGGAGGTATGCAGGGAGCGACGATCCCGCCCCTGCCGAAGTACTCGAACCATCCACGGAGGAAACAGTCATGAGTATTCGTCAGACCGCTGCCCGAGTCGGCCTGGTGGCCGCCGGCCTCGCCGTCGTCGCCGGTGGCGCGGGCGTCGCCCACGCCGACATGGACCGCTACGCCCCGGGCTCGCACTCGTGGCGGACCGGCAGTGGCGCCGGCGCCCCCAACGCGATGGCCGCGGTGATGGACACCAGGGCGGACGGCAACCCCGTCTACACCCGGTACAACCGCAACTACCCGAGCACCGAGCTCTACTCGCTCTGGAACAAGTCCGGCGAGGGCACCACCAGCTACAGCCACGCTCGGGGAGGAGGTGCGCGATCCGCGACGGACCATCCCCCTGGCGGTCTCGCTCGCCCTCGGCATCACCCTGGTGGTGTACGCCCTCGTCGCGCTCGCCGTCCTCGCCGTCCTCGGCCCGGCCGGTCTGGCCCGCTCGGCGGCGCCGCTGGTCGACGCCGTCCGGGCCGCCGGCGCCCCGGGCCTGGCCCCGGTGGTGCGCGCGGGTGCGGCCGTGGCGGCGCTCGGCTCGCTGCTCGCGCTGATCCTCGGGGTCTCGCGCACCACCCTGGCGATGGCCCGCGACCACCACCTGCCGCACCGGCTGTCCGCCGTCCACCCGCGTTTCGGCGTGCCGCACCGCGCGGAGCTGGCCGTCGGCGCGGTGGTCGCCGTCCTGGCGGCCACCGCGGACGTGCGCGGCGCGATCGGCTTCTACTCCTTCGGCGTGCTCGCCTACTACGCCGTCGCCAACGCCTGCGCCTGGACCCTCACGCCCGCGGAGGGACGCCCACCCCGGGTCGTGCCGGTGGTCGGCGCGACGGGCTGCCTCGTCCTGGCCGCCGCCCTGCCGGCCGCCTCGGTGCTGTGGGGCGCCGCCGTGATCGCGCTGGGCGCCACCGTCTACGGCGCGCGCAGGCTGCTTCGCCGGGGCTGAACACGCCTCGGTGGCCGACCGCTGCACCGACGGCCGTGACGCGCGGGCCAGCCGGGCGCCGGCCGGCCGGGAGTCATGGTGACGACGATGCCGCCGCCCGGGCATCGGGGCAGCCGAGAGTCACCGTGACGACGGTGCCGCCGCCCGGGCGTGGGGACAGGGTCACCGTGCCGCCGTGGGCGGTGGCGACCGCCTCGGCGATGGCGAGGCCGAGTCCGGTGCCGCCGCTCGTGCGCGAGCGCGAGCTGTCGCCCCGGACGAACCGTTCGAAGACGTGCGGGGCGAGCTCGGGAGGGATTCCCGGGCCGTCGTCGGAGACGGTAATGCGGCGGGCTTCGACCCGCAGGACGACGGTGGTGCCTTCGGGGGTGTGGCGGTGGGCGTTCGAGAGCAGGTTCGTGACGACCTGGCGCAGCCGGTGCTCGTCCCCCGTCACGACGACCGGCTCGGGCGGCAGTTCGAGCCGCCAGTGGTGGCCGGGCGCCGCGACGCGCGCGTCCTGGGTGCAGTCGAGGGCGATGCGGGTGAGGTCGACCTCCTCCCGGGCGAGCGGCCGCCCCGCGTCGAGCCGGGCGAGCAGCAGCAGGTCCTCGACGATGGCTCCCATCCGGACGGACTCGGCATCGATGCGGCGCAGCGAGTGCGTCACCTCGGCCGGAGCGCTTCCCGGGTGGCCGAGGGCGAGTTCGGCGTGGCCCCGGATGGTGGCGAGCGGCGTCCGCAGTTCGTGGCCCGCGTCGGCGGCGAAGGCCCGCAGCCGGTTCTCGGACGCGTGGCGCTGGGCGAGGGAGTTTTCGACGTGGCCCAGCATCCGGTTGAAGGCGAGGGCGACCCGGCCGGTCTCGGTCCTCGGATCCGCCCCCGGTACCCGGTCGTCGAGGACGACCTCGCCCGCCGCGAGCGGGAGGGCGCTGATCCGCTCCGCCGTGTCGGCGATGCGGTTCATCGGGCGCAGCGAGAGCCTCACCCAGAGGGCGCCGGCCACGCCGGTGATGCCGAGGGCGATCGCGAAGGAGACCAGCTCCAGTGCGACGACGCGGTTCTCGGTCTCGTGCACCTGGTGCAGGGGGAGCCCGGTGATCAGGACGTCGCCGTCGCGCCCGGCGACGGCGCGGAGGCGGTAGGGGCCCGGGCCGGAGAGGCGCACCGAGCCGGGTGTTCCGCCCACCGGGAGCCGGGCGAGGTTCTGCCGGTCCCGCTGGGTGAGGGCGACGGTGTCGTCGGTGTCGGCCGGGGTGGTGCCCTCGGCGACCCCTTCGTCGTCGGCGTCGCCGTCGACCACGCCCGCGTTGGTGACCCGGCCGTTCACCAGGCGGGCGCCGAAGGTGCCGGGGCTCTGGGCGCGGGTGTCACCGCGTGGTTCCGGGCCGGCGCCGCCGTGTTCCAGGCTGGCGGCGTACCGTCCGCCCGCGTCGGCGAGGCGCTGGTCGAGCTGGTTCACCAGGTAGTGGTCGAGCGCGGTGGTGACGGCGAGGCCGACACCGGCGAAGGTGACGGCCAGCAGGGCCAGCAGGCCTGCGACCAGCCTGCTGCGGATGGTGCGCGGCACGAGGCGGCTCTCCACCAGCCGGCCCTTCACGGAGCGGCTCTCCGCCGAGCGATCCTTCAGGGAGCGGCCCTTCACCGAGCGGCCCTTCACGCGACCGGTGCTTTGATCAGGTAGCCGGCGCCCCGGACGGTGTGGATCATCGCCGGCCGGCCCGCGTCGACCTTCTTGCGCAGGTAGCTGATGTAGAGCTCCACGACGTGGGCCTGCCCGCCGAAGTCGTAGGACCAGACGGCATCCAGGATCTGGGCCTTGCTCAGCACCTGGCGCGGATGCTGCATCAGGTAGCGGAGCAGCTGGAACTCGGTCGGGGACAGCTCGACCGGGGTGCCGCCCCGGAGCACCTCCCTGGACTGCTCCACCAGGACGAGGTCACCCAGCACGAGGGCGCCCGCCGGCACCGCGGCCGCGGAGGTGTCCGCCGCCCGGGCCCGCCGCAGCAGCCGCCGCAGCCTGACCACGACCTCCTGCAGGCTGAAGGGCTTGGTGACGTAGTCGTCGCCGCCGGCTTCGATCCCCGCGATCCGGTCCTCGACGGCGTCGCGGGCGGTCAGGAACAGCACCCGTACCTGGGGCTGCTCGGCGTGGATGCGTGCCAGCACCGCCATGCCGTCCAGGCCGGGGAGCATCATGTCCAGCACGACGGCGTCGGGCTCCCAGCCGCGGCACTCCAGCACTGCCTCCTCCCCCGAGGCCGCCCCGCGCGACTCCCAGCCCTCGTGGCGCAGCGCGGCGCACAGCACCTCGACCAGGTCGGGTTCGTCGTCGACGACCAGGACACGCGGGGTGGGCACGGGCATGGCATCCAATCCGGTCGGCGCTCCCGGTCGCCGGGGGCGTGCGGTAGCTCTCCGCGCCATTGTGCCGTGCCAGGGTGAGAATCCGCTGAGACCGCGAACCGTCGATCATGGCCCTGAACTGGCAGAACTCTCTGCGGGAGGGTCGGTGGCGGCGGAACTCAGAGGGAACTGAGAGATACGGCTGACACGGTGGACCGGTCTCCGGATCACGGTCGTCCGCGCACCCTCCCGGGCCGCGCGCAGGACGTCGGAGCCGCGCAGAGAGGAACAGGACCATGGGTACCGCAGTCCAGCGACCGCGTCGCGCCGCGCCTGCCGGCCACCGTCGGCTCCAGCACACCTCACAGCGGCCGGTGCTCCCGCCGTGGCTGCTCGCCCGGCTCGTCCCGCCGGCCGTGGCCACCGGAGCGGGCGCCGTGCTCGCCCTGTGGTGGCAGGACACCTACGCGGTGACCGGTGCCGACCAGTGGCTCACCGGCGCGGGCCGGATCACCGGCCTGCTCGCCGGGTACGCCGCGCCGGTGCTGCTCCTGCTGATGGCCCGGATACCCGCCCTGGAGCGGGACGTCGGTGCGGACCGGCTGGCGCGCTGGCACGCGATCGGCGGGCGCTACCTGGTCGGTCTGGTCGCCGTCCACGTCCTCACCGTCGTCTGGGGGTCCGCGCTCACCGCGCACCGGGCCGTCGTCGGCGAAACCGTGCGGATGGTGCTCCACGACCCGGACATGCTCAAAGCCACCGCGGCCACCCTGCTCCTCCTCGGCACCGGCGCCGTCTCGGCCCGGGCGGCCCGCCGCAGGCTGGGCTACGAGACCTGGTACTACCTGCACCTGGCGACCTATCTCTCGGTCGCCCTCGGCTTCGCCCACCAGCTCACCAACGGCGCCGACCTCGGCCGGGGGCCCGCCCGCGCCGGCTGGTACGTGCTCTACGTCGCCACCTTCGCCGTGCTGGGCTGGTACCGGCTCGCCGTCCCGTTCCTCCGCGACCGCCGCCACCGGCTGCACGTCGCGGAGGTCCGTCCCGAGGGTCCCGGGGTGGTGTCCGTCTTCCTGACCGGTGAGCGGCTGGCCGAACTGCGCGCCGAACCGGGCCAGTTCTTCCGGCTCCAGTTCCTCGCCCCGGGACTGCGGTGGGCCGCGAACCCGTACTCGCTCTCCGCGCCGCCCACCGACCGGTTCCTGCGCTTCACCGTCAAGGGACTCGGCGGCCACAGCGCCGCCCTCGCCGGCCTCCGCCCGGGGACCCGGGTGCGCGCCGAGGGCCCGTACGGGGCCTTCACCGCCCGCCGGCGGACCCAGCGGCGTGTCCTGCTGATCGCCGGCGGCGTCGGCATCACCCCGCTGCGGACCCTGTTCGAGACCCTGCCGGCCGGGCCCGGTGAGCTGACCCTGCTCTACCGGGCCCGGGACTGCGAGGACCTGCTGTTCCGGCAGGAACTGGAGCGGATCGCCGGGACGCGCTCGGCCCGCCTGTCCTACCTCGTCGGCCGTGGTGACGAGACGGGCGACCCGCTCTCCGCGGCCGCGCTCGGCCGGCTGGTGCCGGGCCTGGCGCAGCACGACGTGTTCCTGTGCGGGCCGGCGGCCATGACCGGGGCGGTCACGCGCGAGCTGCGTGCCGCCGGTGTCCCCGCCCACCGCATCCACCACGAGTCGTTCGACCTCTGAAGGAGCCCGCCATGCGCCGCGCCGTTCTGGCCAGCACCGTCACCGCAGCCGGCGTCGTCCTGCTGCTCTCCCTCAAGCCGCACGGCTCCGCCTCCCCCGGGGCCGCCCCCGTCATCGGTTCCGATCCGGGCGGCACCGCGTCCGCCGCCCCGGTGACGCCCGGGGCGTCGTCGTCCGGGGGGTCGTCGTCCGGGGGGTCGTCGCCCTCGGCCGCCGCAGGAGCGGGTAACGCTTCCGGCACCCGGGTCGTCACCGGCAACGCCGTCGACACCCGCTACGGACCGGTCCAGGTGCGGATCACCCTCAGCGGTGGCCGGATCACCAAGGCCGAGGTGGTGCAGTACCCGTCGGAGAGCAGGCGCGACCTGGAGATCAACCAGTTCGCGCTGCCCCGGCTCAATCAGGAGGCCGTCTCCGCGCAGAGCGCGCGCGTCGACGCCGTCGCCGGCGCCACCTACACCAGCGAGGGCTACCAGCGGTCGTTGCAGAGCGCCCTCGACCAGGCGGGCGTCTGATGCTCAGACACGCCGAGCACGCCATGGGGACGGTCTTCTCCTTCGCCGTCCGCGACGCCGCGCCCGCCGACCTCGCCCCGGCCCTCGCCGAACTCCACCGGCTCGACCGGCTCTTCTCCCCCTACCGTCCGCTGAGCCAGATCAGCCGTCTCGCCCGCGGCGAGCTGACCCTCGCCCAGTGCGATCCGCTGGTGGCCGAGGCCCTCGACCACTGCGCCGCCGTGGCACGGGAGACCGCCGGCTACTTCTCGGCGCGGGCCGGCGGCTCCCTCGACCCGTCGGGCTGGGTCAAGGGCTGGGCGATCGAACGCGCCTCCCACCTGCTCACGGCCGCCGGGTTCCCGCACCACAGCGTGACCGGTGGCGGAGACGTCCAGACGGCCGGAGCCCCCGCGCCCGGCCGCTCGTGGCGCGTCGGCATCGCCGACCCGGCGGCCCCCGGCCGGCTGGCCGCCGTCGTCGAGGCGCGCGACCGCCTCGCGGTCGCCGGATCCGGTACGGCCGAGCGCGGCCAGCACATCCTGGATCCGCACACCGGGCGCCCGCCGCACGGCGCGCTGTCGGTCACCCTGATCGGCCAGGACATCGCGCTCACCGACGCGTTGGCGACGGCCGCCTTCGCCATGGGGCCAGCCGCCGCCCTGCACTGGGCCGAGCGACGCAGCGGCATCGAGGCCCTCGTGATCCTGTCCGACGGCACCCGCCTGGGCACCTCCGGCCTGACCACCCTGCTCGCCCCGGCCTGACCCGGGACGAGGCTTCGGCACGCCGCGTCGAACCGGGTGGCGGTGGCGCGGCGTTCCAGGGCTTCGGGCTCGACGGGTTCGACCCGCGGTGCGTCGTCCGCGCCGTCGAGCCGGCCGACCAGCAGTCGCGTCGCCAGGCTCGCCACCGCGTGCGGCCGAGGCGGGACGTCGGTGACCGGCCGTGCGAACGACACAGCGGCCCGGACCACCGGCGGATACGGAAACCGGGTTCCGGCGCGGCGATGAGTTTTCCGGCCCCGGCAGGTCTATATCTCGACCGGGATCACCGACTCATCGGGAGTACAGACATGGGACTCATCCACATCGAGCTGTTCGCGACCCTCGACCTCGTCGCGCAGGCGCCAGGCGGACCCGACGAGGACCCGGCGGGGTTCCCGTTCGGCGGCTGGCAGGCGCCCCTGCTGAACGAGGCCACCGGCGCGCAGATCGTCGCCGCGTACGAGGGCACCGACGCCCTGCTGCTCGGCCGGCGCACGTACGACATCTTCGCCTCCTACTGGCCGCACCAGAAGGACGGCGAGATCGCCGAGCTCTTCAACCGCGTCCCGAAGTACGTGGCCTCCCGGGGCACGCCCGACCTCCCGTGGGCCGGGTCCACCCGGCTCGGCCCGGACCTGGCCGGCGCGGTGCGCGAGATCCGCGAGCGGCACGAGCACGTGAAGGTCGTCGGGAGCCTGGACCTGGTGCAGACCCTCCTGCGGGAGAAGCTCTTCGACCGTCTCGACCTCTGGGTGCACCCGATCACGCTCGGCGTCGGGAAGAAGGTGTTCGACGGCGGCGCGGTGCCCACGAACCTCACCCTCCTCGAACCGCCGGTCGCCGGTCCGGAAGGCACCGTCTACCTGCGCTACGGGCTCGCCGACGGCACGCCCGCGACGGGCGACATGAGCGCGCCCGACCGCGGTCTCGGCCGCGACGAGTCCCGCTGACCCGATGACCCGATGACCATCGTCCATACCCACGGGATCGCCCTGGGCATCGAGTCGTTCGGCCGCGAGGACGCGCCACTCGTCCTGCTCGCGGGCGGAACGACGATGCTCTCCTGGCCCGACGCGCTGTGCGAACGCCTCGCCGCCGGCGGACGCCGCGTGGTGCGCTACGACCTGCGTGACAGCGGGGAGTCGACGACCGCGGATCCGCAGGCGCCCGGCTACACCCTGCGCGACCTCGCCGCCGACGCGGCGGCCCTCGCCGAGACGCTCGGCGGGGGCCCCGCCCACCTCGCGGGCATCGGCGTCAGCGGCATGGTCGCCCAGGTCGCCGTGCTCGACCACCCGGACAGTTTCTCGGCGCTCACGCTCGTCGGCACCCGTCCCGTCGCCCCCGGCCCGCCCGACGACGACCTCCCCGACCACGACCCCGCGACCATGCGCCGGCTGTTCGCACGCCCGATGCCCGACTGGACCGACCGCCGGGCCGTCGCCGAGTTCGCCGCCACCGGCGCCGAGATCCTCGGCGACGACCCCGCCGCCGCCCGCGCGACCGCCGCGCGCATCTGGGACCGCACCCCCGGCACCGCGCCCCCGGTCCAGACGGCCAACCAGTTGCGCATGACGTTCTCCAAGCTCGACTGCCGGCCCCGCTGGCGCGAGCGCCTGCCCGAGATCAGGATCCCCACCCTCGTCGTCCACGGCCGCCGCGACCCGTTCTTCCCCGTCGGCAACGGCGAGGCGATCGCGCGCGCGATCCCCCGGGCACGACTGCTCGTTCTCGAAGACGCCGCCACCGCGATGCCGGACGCGGCCCTCGGCGAGGTCAGCGAGGCGATGCTCGCGCTCGGACCGTGGACGGCCGGTGCTACGCGGCTCCCGCCTCCGGACGGGTCCGCGCCGCGCGGCGGCCGTCCAGGGTGAACGCCCCCAGCCACCACCGGTCCACCGCGCACCCGCCAGCCTCGGCGGCTCCGGCGCCACCGGGGTCGGCGGCTGCCCGGGAACGGCTCGAACGGCCCCGGGCTCCACGGGAACGGCTCCTCGGACGCCGCACCCCCGGCCGCCTCACTCGGCCGGCCGCGTGCGGGGGCGGGCGCGGAACGGGCCGTCGGCGGCGAAGGCGAGGGCGGCGAAGCGTTCGCCCATGCGGCGGTAGGCGGCGGCGGACGGGTGCAGCCCGTCGGGGAGGTCGTCCACGTCGGCCGGGCCGAGGAGGTCGCGTCCGTCGAGGTGGTGCAGGTGAGGGTCATGGGCCTGCCGGGCCGCGACGATCCTCGCCAGCTCGTCACGGACCACCCGCAGCGACAACGCTCCCCCGGCCAGGTCGGCCGGGTCCCCGAGCGCGGTGATCCTTCCGTCCGGGCCCACCGTGGTCGGGCCGGGACGATCCTCCAGCGCGGGGCAGCTCACCGGGGAGATCACCAACAGCGGAGTGTCGGGGTGGCCGTCCCGGATGGTGTCCAGGAATCCGTGCACCGCCGGGCCGAAGGTCCGCAGGCGGAAGGTGGCCAGGCCCACGATGTTGACGCCGGTCTTGAGGCTGATCAGGTCGGCTGGCAGGTCGCGGATCGTCCGGGCGACGTAGGGGTCCAGCATGGCGTTGCCCGGCTCGCTGAGGTTGGTCACCTCCACGCCCCCGATGGACGCCGCGACCACGGGCCAGGTGCCGGTGGGACCGTCGGCTTCGAGGCAGTGGCTGATGGAACTCCCGTGGTGCACCCACCGGGGCCGGCCGTCGGGAAGGGGTGCCAGGACCTCGCCGTCGGCGCGGAGCGCCACCAGTTCCGTGGGGGTCTGCTGCGGCAGCCACAGCTCGACGTCCTTCATCCCGGCCGGCAGTCCGGCGAAGCGCGCCGTCCCCGGCTTCCCCGGTATCAGCCGCTGCTCGGCCCCGGGGCCCGCCATCCGCATGACGTTGCCCAAGGGCGCCCGCTGCCGCCCGACCAGGACGCCGTCCACCGTCAGGTCCAGCATCCCGGTCGGCCGGGGCTCCGGGTAGCCGTCGAGCTGTCCCGTGGACGTGAGCACCTCGAACTCGAGCACCCGCGCCTCGGTGCGGAACACCAGCCGCACACCCGAGGGCATCACCGTTCCCCCGTAGACCGTCGGGTTCTGGTACTGCTCCTTGGTCCACGCCGGCAGCCGGCGCGGCATCACCCCGGCCGGCGTCCGTTCCAGGTCCAGCGCCCCCCGTACCTCGACCGGACCGCCCACCAGCGGATACTCCCGCATCGTCACTGTCACCGCTCCTCGACTCCGGCCCGTCCGGCCGGGCGGGTGCCCGGCCGGAGGCATCGGGCCCCACCACGAACCTAGTCACCGGAGCGGTGATGTGGTGTCGGCCGGGTGCGGGTCGTGCCGGTCCGCCGGTCGGATCCCGAGGGGGTACGTACCTGGATCGGCGCCGAGGACGGGGCGGGGCTGCGACGGGGGATCAGCCCGGCGGCGTCCCGCGGCACGCCGAGGTCGGGCGGGAGACGCTCGCCGCGAAGGGCAGCCCGGAGTGGTCCGGCACCGGGAAGGCGTTCGGCGTGCCGGTGCTGTCCTGGGCCGCCCAAGGCGTGCCGTGCGACCGGCGCGGGTACTGCCGGAACGGACGCTCCTCGGCGAAGAAAGGAAGTTGACCTCGTCCGGATCCGGTTGCGGATCGTACCTGCCGGAATTGACCAGCCGGCCGCCTGGCGATTCGATCCGGGGCGTCGAGGAATGCCGTTCGTTTCTCCGCCGCCGTAGCGGGCGGGATATTCGGCGGGTCAATCCGGATGTCGTCGTCACGATGATTCCGGAGCATGACCCGACCGCTCCCGGCCGACCCGTGATGACCGGACGGGGGTTTCCCGGCGAATCGTGCGCCGCCGAGGTGGTCCACGGTGTCGGCCGGATCGAACGGACGCGGGGGCGAGGGGACGTCGCCACCCCGGAACGCGACCCAGTGCGCGAGCCGGACCTCGCCCCGGTGCCCGACGACCTGCGGGAAGGACGTCCCGCCGGCCGCGGTCTGCCCGCCTTCGGCGCAGGTGGCCGCCGCCGGGACGACCGCGATGCCGCCGAAGGCGCCGTCCCCACGGCCTTCGGACATCGCATCCCGCCCCCGTGCTCGTCGCGTCCGAGCGGGAGTCGGCATCGCCCCCGGTCGGCCCGGAAATGACTATCCACAACATGATCGTCTGCCGTCAAATCATGATCGCCGACCCCCGCCGATCTGCGGGGGTGCGGGTCGGGCGTCGGCGAGCAAAGCGTCTCCTTTCCCGGCCAACTGACATGCAGTCAGCATTTCACGTAATATCGGGGCAAAGTGGGCATCGGTCGGCCAATCTTTGCCGATTCGATATCCGGATCCGCGGATTCCCGGTCAGCCGCTCTGCGATCTTGGTGTGGCACGACTTCTTTGCCATCACTATTCGTGGAGAAAACTCTCTTGCCATCGAGGAAGCAGGCCCCGCCCGTTTTTGGGGGCGGGGCCTTCACTACGCGCCGAATGCGGCGGACAGCCGTTCTGGCGGCGCTCGCGCTACTGGTGGAGACGGGGGTCGCGCTCGATGCGCTGACCGCCGACTCCGCCTACGCCGCACCCGCGACCGACCCCAAGGCCACGGCCACCGCACCCGTCAACGAGGCCCCCGACGCGGCCTCCGCCCTGCTCGCCGCCCGGCTGAACGGTCACCGGGTCGAGGTGACCGGCGCCCGGACCGCCACCACCACGCTCTGGGCCGACCCCGCGGGGACGCTGACCCAGGACACCGCGACCGGACCGGTCCGGGTCAAGGTCGGCGACGCCTGGGTCCCGGTCGACACCACGCTGGTGGAGACCCCGGACGGCAAGGTCGCGCCGAAGGTCCACCCGGAGGGCCTGACCTTCACCGGTGGCGACCCCGGCGTGCGCACCGGTGACGCCGTCGCCCCGCCCGCCGGCACGCCCGGGACCGGTATACCCGCCGCCGGCACGCCCGCCGCCGAAGCCCCCGCCACCGGCGCCCCCGCGCACGCGGCCGCGGCCGACGCCCGGGCCGGCCGCGACGAGGCCCGGCCGCAGCTGCCCACCGCGCCCGGCCCCGGCTCCGCCTTCGCCAAGCCCGCCGACTCGGCCCCCGCCGCTGCCGCCGCGCCCAACCCCGCCGCCGAGAAGCCCGCCGAGCGCGAGCTGGTCAAGATCGGCGCCGGCGAGCAGCAGGTGCAGCTCGGCTGGCTCGGCCGCCTGCCCAAGCCCAGGCTCGACGGCAGCCGGGCCACCTACGTCGACGCCCGCCCCGGAGTGGACCTCGTCCTGGAGGCCACCCGGACCGGCTTCGAGCAGTACCTGATCGTCAAGGACCGCTCGGCCGTCTCCCAGGCCGGCACCGTCGTGCTGCCGATCGACACCAGCGGCCTGGACGTCGACCGCAAGGACGACGGCTCGATCGAGCTGACCGAGCGTCCGTCCGGCAAGGTGCAGGCGAAGATCCCCGCCCCCGTGATGTGGGACGCGGCGGTCGACCCGCAGTCGCTGGAGCACAACCGCCGCGCGCCCGTCGCGATGGAGCTGCGCGGTGCCGGCGCGGAGGCCGAGCTGGTCTTCACCCCGGACGCCGGCTTCCTCGGCGACCCGGCGACCAGCTACCCGGTGACGATCGACCCGGCGCTCACCGTCGGCGCCTCCTTCGACACCTTCGTCCAGCAGGGCTGGACCACCGACCAGTCGTCCGCCACCGAGCTGAAGCTCGGCAACAACGGCAGCGGCCAGGTCGCCCGCTCCTTCCTGCACTTCCCCGAGGGTCCGTACCACGGCAAGCACATCCTCTCGGCGAAGCTGAACCTGTACAACACCCACTCGTGGTCCTGCGAGCCCTGGTCCTGGGAGGTCTGGGACACCGGCCTCGCCTCCACCGGCTCCCGGTGGACCAACCAGCCCAACTGGAACAAGCAGTGGGCGGTCAGCAACGCCACCAAGGGCAACGAGAACGCCGGCTGCGGCGACGCCTGGGTCGCCCAGGACGTCACCTCGCTGGTCACCGCCTGGTCCGACAACGGCTACACCAACAACGCCCTCGGCCTGCGCGCCTCCACCGAGACCAGCCCGTACTCGTGGAAGCGCTTCGACTCCTCCCAGGGCGGCCACCCGCCGTTCCTGTCGGTGACCTACAACACCGTCCCCGCGGCGCCGCCGGCGGTCGACGTGTTCCCGGCCCGCCAGGGCAACCCCCGCTTCACCTCCTCGGCCACCCCGACCTTCCAGGTCCTGGCCAGTGACCCGGACAGCGGCGGCAAGGTCGGCGCCGACTTCGACCTCTACCGCGCCGGCGTCCTCGTCAAGCGCGTCTACAAGGAGGTCCCGAACGGCAGCTACGCCCAGGTGAAGCCGGCCGACTTCGGCCTCGCCAAGCTCGACGAGGGCGTGCAGTACTCGATGGGCGCCCGGCTCTGGGACGGCACCGACAACTCGCCGTGGGCCCCGCAGGACGTGGTCGTCGTCGCCGACACCACCCGGCCGGGCGCGCCGTTCGTCACCTCCGCCGACTACCCCGCCGACGAGGTGTGGCACGGCGCCGCCGGCCAGACCGGACGGTTCACCCTCACCCCGCCGGCCGGCACCGACGACGTGGTCGGCTACGTCTACACCCTGGACGGCAAGGCACCGGTGACGGTCGACGCGACCGGTGCGACCACCGCGTCGATCACCCCGCCCACCGACGGCACGCACACCCTCAAGGTGCAGACCAAGGACCGGGCGGACAACCTCTCCGACCCGGCCGTCCACACCTTCCGGGTCGGCCGGGCCGGCGTCAGCTCCCCGGTCGACGGCTCCGAGACCGCCAAGCGCGTCAAGCTCGCGGTCGACGCCCAGACCCAGTACACCCGGGTCACCTGGCAGTACCGCCGCGGCCCCGGCGCCACCGAGTACGACATCCCGGCGGCCCACCTCACCAAGGCCGACAACACCCCGACCGCCGGCACCCGGCCGCGGCTCGCCGAACTCGGCGGCCACGCCAACTGGTCGGTGCTGGAGTCGCTGGGGCAGATCGGCGGCGTCGTACAGGTCCGCGCGCTGCTCTACACGGACAAGGACAGCGACCCGGCCTACCCGACGGCCTGGTCCACCTTCACCGCCGACGCCAACGCCGACGGCGCCACCGGCGTCGAGGTCGGCCCCGGCTCGGTCAACCTGCTCACCGGTGACTACTCGGTGGACGTCACCGACACCGACGAGTTCGGCATGACCACCACGCGTTCCTCCTCCTCCCGCGGCGCGACCCGCGGCTGGCAGGAACAGGGCGAGCGGCTGACCGCCAACCAGCAGCAGGTCTCCACCGACACCACCGGCTTCCTGGCCACCCCGGGCACCGCCCTGCGGGTCACCGACCGGGGGCAGGGCGGCTCGACCGAATCGCTGAAGGTCCTGCCGGACGCCAACCGCAGCGGTGACACCTACGCGCTGCTCGGCGGCTCGGGCGGCCTCCAGCTGGGCATGAAGCCCGGCCACACCTACCGGGTCAAGGCCTGGGTGTACGTGCCCTCCTCGACCGGGCTGACCGCGGGCCTCGACGACCGCGGCATGCGGATCGTGGCCGTCCACGGCAAGGCCGGCGCGCTGACCACGACCGTCTCCCGCAAGGCGCCGTACACCGACGCCTGGGCCGAGCTGACCACCGACGTCACGCTCGCCGCGGACGCCACCGAGGCGCAGATCCGGCTCTACAACGGGCACTCGGACAACGCCGACAAGCCGGTCTACTTCGACGGCATGTCGGTGCGCGAACTGGTCGCGCCGTTCGGCCCGCAGTGGGCCGGCGGGGCGCACGGCGAGTCCGCCGACTACGTGTCGCTGGCCTTCCCGAGCGCGGACGCCGCCGTCCTCAAGGGCGTCGACGACACCTCGCTCACCTTCGCGCGGGCGCAGGACGGCACGCTCTTCCCCGAACCGGGCGCCGAGCACCTCGTCCTGAAGGCGACCGGCGACACCTACACGCTGTCCGAACTGGACGGTTCCGCCACGGTGTTCGCCCGGCAGGCCGGCTCGGACGTGTACAGCGTCCAGTCCTCCACCGGGCCGGACGCCGGGTCCACCGCCCGCTACGTCTACGACTCCACCGACCGGCGCTCGCTCGTCAAGCGGGTGATCGCCCCGGTCGAGCCCGGTGTCGACGACGCGAACGGCTGCACCGTCGACCCGTTGCCGCGCGGCTGCGAGGTCACCGACTACGACTACGCGTCCGCCACCACCGCGACGGCCGGGGCCCCGGGCGACTTCACCGACCGGATCCGGTCCGTGAAGGTCTGGTCCTGGAACCCGGTGACCGCCAAGCAGGAGGCGGTCGAGGTCGCGCACTACGTCTACGACGAGCGCGGCCGCCTGGCCCAGGTCTGGGACCCGCGCCTGGCCCAGCCGCTGAAGACCGCCTACGACTACGACGACGCGGGGCGGGTCACCCGGATCACCCCCGCGGGCGAGCTGCCGTGGAACCTCGACTACGGCAGGGCCGCCGCGGACCAGGACCCGGGACGCCTGCTGAAGGTCCGTCGCGCGGCCCTGGCCAGGGGCAGCAAGGACCAGGTCAGCGGTGAGACCGCGAGCAAGGTCGTCTACGACGTGCCGCTGACGCGCGCCACGGGCGGTCCGTACGACCTCGGCGGCCCGGACGTGGCCGCCTGGGCCCAGACCGACGCGCCGACCGACGCCACCGCCGTCTACGGCCCCGAGGACGACCCGGGCACCGGCACCGCCACCGCGGCCAGGCCCGGACCGGACGGCTACCGGCCGGCCGTCGTCCACTACCTGAACGCCTCCGGCAACGAGGTCAACACGGCGACGCCGTCGACCACCCCCGGCGGCGACATCGACACCACCGAGTACGACCGCTACGGCCACGCCGTCCGCACCCTGGAGGCCACCAACCGCGCCATCGCGCTCGGCACCCACCCGGACACCGAACGCCTCGCGGCCGAACTGAACCTGCCCGCCGACTCCGCGTCCCGGGCCCGTCTGCTGGACTCCCGGACCCTCTACACGCCGGACGGCCTCGACGTCACCGAGACGCTCGGACCGGTCTACCGCGCCTCGCTCGCCGAGCAGGTCGACGGCCAGACCGTACCCGTCACCGTCACGGCCGAGGGCGAGAGCCTGGTCCAGCTGGGCGCCACCGACCCGGTGCGCGTCCAGACCCTGGCCACCTGCTGCGCCGGGGCCGGCTGGTCCGGCGGCGGCCAGGTGTTCCTCGCCGCCGACGCGGTCGGGGACAACGCCTCCTTCCGGATCTCGGTCCCCGAGGAGGGCACGTACCAGCTCGGCGCGCTGCTCACCAAGGCGGCCGACTACGGCATCGTCCAGCTGTCGATCGACGGCCAGAACGTCGGTGCCCCCTTCGACGGCTACAGCGCGGCGGTCACCACCACCCCGTTCGCCGCCGGTCCGACCGGCCGGCTCGCCCGCGGCGACCACGAGCTGCGGCTCACCGTCACCGGGAAGAACCCGGCGGCCGTCGCGCCCTCCTACCAGGCGGGTCTGGACCGGGTCACCCTGACCAAGACCACGCTCAACCCCACGCTCGCCGCCGGCACGCCGGTCGTGGCGCGGGACCACAACACCAACACCTACGACGAGGGCAAGCCCGACGGCAAGGCCTACCACCTGGTCACCACCAGCACCGACGGCGCCCGGATCGACGGCTACGCCGACGACGTCGAGCTGCGGGTCACCAGGACGGGCTACGACGCCCCGATCGGCGGCACCGCCGGCTGGACGCTGAAGGCGGCCACCTCGGTGACCACCGACGCGCTCGGCGCCAAGCTGACGGCGACCATCCGGTACGACGCCGCCGGCCGCGCCGTGGAGTCGCGCAAGCCGGGTTCGACGGGCGGCGACGCCGGGACGGTCAGGTCGGTGTTCTACACCGCCGGTGCCAACCCGGATGACCCCGCCTGCGCCAACCGCCCCGAGTGGGCGGGCAGCCCGTGCGCCACGCTGCCCGGCGGCGCGGTCACCGATGCCGACGGCACCCGGATGCCGACCACGCTGCCCGTCAAGCGGGTCACCCGGTACTCGCCGTTCGGCGAGCCCGAGGAGACCACCGAGACCAACGCGGGCAAGTCGCGCAGGACGGTCGTCGGTTACGACGGCGCCGACCGGATCACCTCGACCGAGATCACCTCGGACGAGGGCGTGGCGATGCCGAAGGTCACCACCGAGTACGACCCGGCCACGGGTGACGCGGTGCGGACCACGGCCGACGGCAAGTCGCTGACCCGGGTCATGGACCAGTTGGGCCGGCTGGTCTCCTACACGGACGCCGACGGCGGCACCACCACCACGGAGTTCGACGCCTTCGGCAAGCCGGTGAAGGTCGCCGACCCGACCGGGTCCACCACCTACACCTACGACCGCGCGAAGGAGCCGCGCGGCCTGGTCACCTCGGTCAACGACAGCACGGCCGGCGAGTTCACCGCCGCCTACGGTCCGGACGGCCAGCTGGTCGAACAGACCTACCCCGGCGGGATCGTCCGCAGGGACACCTTCAACGCGGTCGGCGAGGCCACCGGCCGCACCTACACCCGCTCCTCCGACAACGCCGTGGTCTGGGCCCAGACCAGCGACGTCTCCACCCAGGGCCAGGTGGCCAGGGACACCAGCTCCACCGCCACCCGCACCTACCGCTACGACCGGCTCGGCCGACTGGTGAAGGCCCAGCAGTCGACCACCACGACCGGCTGCGTGACCCGGCAGTACGCCTTCGACGCCCACTCCAACCGGCTGTCGAAGACCACCCTGCCCTCGGCCCTCGACGGCACCTGCGGCACGACCGGGGCCACCGTCGAGAACCACGGCTACGACTCCGCCGACCGGCTCACCGACCCCGGCTTCGGGTACGACGCCTTCGGGCGGACGGTGCGGACCGCGACCGGCGCGACCAACACCTACTGGGCCAACGACAAGGTCGCCGCCCAGGAGAAGGGGGACACCAGGCAGCAGTGGGCCCAGGACGCCGCCCACCGCCTCACCGCGTTCACCACGGCCAAGAAGCAGACCGACGGCTCGTGGGCCAACGCCACGTCCAAGCTCAACCACTACGGCGACGACTCCGACGAGGTCCGCTGGGTCGTCGAGGACACCACCCAGGGCACCGTGACCCGCAACGTCTCGGGCCCGGACACCGACCTGGTGGCCACCACGAGCCGGACCGGCGACGTCCAGCTCCAGCTGACCGACCTGTTCGGCTCCGTCGTGCTGACGACCGACCCGGCGCTCACCAAGCCGGTCGTGCTGGACTTCGACGAGTTCGGCATCCCGCAGGACGGCCAGGCCGCCGCGCGGTACGGCTGGCTGGGCGGCAAGCAGCGCTCCGCCGAGGCCCAGGACGGCGACATCCTCATGGGTGCCCGCCTCTACAGCCCGGCGCTCGGCCGCTTCCTCCAGGTCGACCCGGAGCCCGGCGGCAACGCCGGCGCGTACGACTACTGCACCGGCGACCCGGTCAACTGCACGGACCTCGACGGCCACTGGGGCATGCCCAAGTGGCTGAAGAAGACCGTGCACGTGGTGGCCAAGGTCGCCGAGGTCGCGTCGTACATCCCGGGCCCGATCGGCTCCGCCGCGGCCGCCGTCTCCGCCGTCTCGTACGCGGCGACCGGCAACTGGCGCAAGGCCGCCGAGATGAGCATCACCGCGGCGGCCGGCCTGGTCGGCGGCAACACGGCGGTCCGGGCCGGCTTCGCGGCCGCCCGCTACTCGCGGGGCGCGGCGCGCGTGCGGCGCGTCTCCTCCCGGGTCCGCTCGGTGTTCCGGCGGACCGGCTGCAATTCCTTCGACCCGGGCACCCCGGTGCTGATGGGCGACGGCGGGCAGCTGCCGATCGGTGAGGTCCAGGTCGGCGACCTGGTGCTCTCCACCGACCCGGCGACCGGTCAGACCCGGCCGGAGCCGGTGCTGTCGGTGATCTACGGGTACGGCACCAAGCACCTGGTCGACATCGAGACCGCGACGGCGGATCCGGCGACGGTGACGGCGAGCGCGACCGGGGACCCGGACACCGCGGCCGCGCTGCGGGTCACCGCCGAGCACCCGGTCTGGGTGAGCGGCAAGGGCTGGACCGACGCCGCGCAGGTGCGGGTCGGCGACTCCCTGGTGACGCCGGCCGGCACCCCGGTCCCGGTCACCCGGGTCACCGACCGGGGCGAGATCGCCGACCAGCTGGTCGTCAACCTCACCATCGGCGACCAGCACACCTACAGCGTGCGGGTCGGCGACGACTGGGTCGTCGCGCACAACAAGAACGCGTGCCACATCGACCTGCCGCACATCCTCGGCGGGCACGGCGCGAAGTCCCGCGTGGCGGGCAAGAGCCGGTTCCGCTCGCGCAACGTCCGCGAGGTCAAGTACCTGATCCACACCACGATCAAGAAGGGCAAGAGCCGGGCCAACACCGGTGGCCGCGACGGCCGGATCTACGAGCACGACTTCGGCCGAATCATCGGCCGGGACGGCAACGGCCGGCACACCACGCGGCTGCGCGTCGTCGTGAAGCAGCACAAGGGACGGAGGACGGCCAGGACGGCGCACCCGTACTGACCGGGGTCGCACCGACCGAACGGTCCCGACCGTGAGACCCGGATCGCCGGGGGCTGGAGCATCAGCCCCCGGCGATCCGCCGTCCCGCCCACCTGCGAGAATGCGAGCATCATGATCGAACTGTCCTTCTCCGCCGCCGACACCGGCGGCGCCGACCGCGGGCCCCGCGGCACCATGGACTTCGCCGCGGCGGACCTCTACGACCTCACCTGCGAGGCGTTTTGGGGCCCCTACACGTTCCGGGTCGAGGGCGCCGACTTCAGCGGCACCGGGCCCGTCCTGGACCTCGCGCTCGGCCTGTTCACCGCGGCCGGGGAGCTGGCGGGCGCCGGGCGCGCCCGCTACTCGGCCGCCGGGGGCGCCGGCGAGTACCGCTTCGAACGCCGGGGCGGCAAGGAGACCGTACGGATCCACCGGGAGCGGGACGGCAAGGGCAGCGCGGAGTACGCCGAGTTCGAGGCCGCCACCCGGGCCTTCCTCGGCGAGGTGGTGCGCGGCCTCTGCGACCGCTTCCCCGACCTGCGCCGCAACCCCGAGATCCGCCGCCTCCGGGAGGCCGCCGCCGGCGGGTGACGGGACGCCGGCGGGTGACGGGACGGGACGTCGGCGGGTGACGGGACGCCGGCGGGTGACGGGACGCCGGCCGGGCGCCTTACGGGCCGTGGTGCCGCGACGATCGCCGGAAACCGCCACCGGCACGCCGGGTCCTCCCCGCGCGGCACCACGATCAACGGCCTCAGGCCTCGGACTCGGTCGCCGGGTGAGCAGGCCGGCGGGGGCCGGATCCCCTCCAGGTCCAGGCAGGCCCCCGCCGCCCGCCGCCTCGCCGGGGCGATAGGCGTCCGGAGGCGGGTCAGACGGTTTCGAGGCGCCGGTCCAGGTGCCGTTCGAGGGCGGTGACGACCAGGCGGTGGTCCTCGGCCTGGGGGAGGCCGGAGACGGCCACCGTGCCGACCACCCCGACGCCCTGCACGTGGATCGGGAAGGCGCCGCCGTGGGCGGCGTAGGTGTCGGGGTCGAGCCGGGAGTCCTCCTCGAAGGTCCGGCCCTTGGCCGCGAAGCGCAGGCCGACCAGGTAGGAGGAGCAGCCGTAGCGGTCCACCGTGCGGGCCTTGCGCAGGATCCAGGCGTCGTTGTCGGCCGAACTGCCCGGCAGCGCGTAGTGGAAGAGCTGCTGGCCGTTGCGCCGGATGTCCACCACCACGGGCGCCTCCTCGGCGCGCGCCAGGCCGACCAGCAGGGTGCCGAGCAACCAGGCGTCGTCGTTGTCGAAGCGCGGCAGGCGCAGCCGCCGCTCCTCGTCCTCGACCCGCTGGATCAGGGCGGTGGCCTCGTCGGGGGTCATCGGGCGACCCTCTCGGTCAGGGTGACGGTGCGGCCCTCGGCGGCCGAGCGGCGGGCGGCCTCCAGGACGGTCAGCGCCGCGACGGCGTCGCGCGGGTCGACCGGCGCGGGCGCGCCCTCGCGCAGCGAGCGGACCCCCCCGGCGTAGAAGGCGGGGTAGTCGCCGGGGAGCGAGGGGTACCCGGCGGCGCCGTCGGGGGTACCGAGCAGGCCGTACCCCGAGGCGGGCACCTCGCCCCAGCCCGGGCCCGGGCGCTGTCCGGCGCGCAGCGCGTCCTCCTGCGGGTCCATGCCCTCCACGGTGTACGCGGAGCGGTCGCCCAGGACGCGCAGGCGCGGTCCGGGCCGGCCGGCCAGCGCGCTCATCCACAGGTGGGAGCGGACCCCGCCGGCGTGGGTCAGCGCCACGAAGGCGTCGTCGTCCACGGCGGCGCCGGCGCGGCGGACGTCCACCTCGGCGTACACCTGGACGGCCGGGCCGAAGAGGGTGAGCGCCTGGTCGATCAGGTGGCTGCCCAGGTCGTAGAGGATGCCGCCGGCGTCGACCGGGTCGGCGGACTCGCGCCAGCCCTCCTTCAGCTCCGGCCGCCAGCGCTCGAAGCGGGACTCGTAGCGGTGCACGGTGCCGAGCGCGCCGGTGTCGACCAGCTGCCGGACGGTGCGGAAGTCGGTGTCCCAGCGGCGGTTCTGGAAGACGGTGAGCAGCAGGCCGCGGGCCTCGGCGAGCTCGACCAGGCCGGCCGCCTCGGCCGCGGTGGCGGCGAGCGGCTTGTCCACCACGACGGGCAGCCCGGCCTCCAGGGCGGCCCGGGCGAGCGGCACGTGGCTGCGGTTGGGGGAGGCGACGACCAGCAGGTCGAGGGCGCCGGGAGCGGCCAGCAGCTGCTCGGCGCTGTCCACGACGCGGGCCTGCGGGTGGTCCTGGCGCAGCTGCTCGCGCCGCTCGGGCGCGGACGTGACCACGGCGTCCAGGCGGAGCCCGGGCGTGGCGGCGATCAGCGGGGCGTGGAAGGCCGCTCCGGCCAGGCCGTAGCCGACCAGTCCGACGCGGACGGCGGGGTGCCCGGGACCGGGGGTGCTCTCGAAGGTCATGCGAACCAGTTAAACAACGGTGTTTCCTAAGTGCAAGCCCCGCCCGCCCGGCCCCAGGCAGAATGAGCCCATGACGACGCCGCCCCCCGGCCCGGCCGGCCACCACCGACCGGCCGGCACCAACCTGGCCGGACTGCGCGACCACAACGCCGCCCTGGTCCTCGGCCTGCTCCGGGCCGCCCCGCAGGGCGGCAGCCGCGTCGAACTCGCCGCCCGGACCGGCCTCACCCCGCAGGCCATCGGCAAGATCACCGCCCGGCTGCTCGCCGAAGGCATGATCGTCGAAGCCGGCCAGGCGGCCTCCACCGGCGGCAAGCCCCGCACCCTGCTCCGGCTGCGCGCCGAAGCCGCCTGCGCCGTCGGCGTCCACCTGGAGCGCGACGAGCTCACCGTCCTGCTGGTCGACCTCGCGGGCCGCCACCACCACGTCCGCACCGAACCCGTCGAGCGCGGCCTCACCCCCGCCGACGCCGTCCGACTCGTCACCGCGCGGATCCACCGGGCCGCCGCCGACCTGCCGCCGGGCGCCCGCCTGCTCGGGGCCGGCATCGGCTGCCGCGGACCGCTCGACCACGCCGCCGGCGTCCTGCACTGGTTCACCCCGCTCGACGCCCGGGACTCCCCGGGCTGGGACCGCTACCCGCTGCGCGACGAACTCGCCGCCCGGCTGGACGGCCTGCCCGTCGTCGTCGACAAGGACACCAACACCGCCGCCCTGGCCGAGGCCCCGACCACCCCGCGACCCGGTGGCGGCCTCGCCTACGTCCACCTCTCCGCCGGCCTCGGCGCGGGCCTGCTCCTCGACGGGACCCTGCACCGCGGCACCCGCACCAACGCCGGCGAGTTCGGCCACCAGACCGTCCAGCTCGACGGACCGCCCTGCGACTGCGGCAACCGCGGCTGCCTGGAGGTGCTCTGCCTCGCCGAGCTGCGCCGCGGCGACCACGCCGCCGCGGCGCGACTGCTCGGCGTGGGCGTCGCCAACCTCGTCCGGCTGCTCGACATCGACCGGGTGGTGATCGGCGGGCGGGCCGTGCTGTCCGCCCCCGACGTCTACCTCGCCGGTGTCACCGCACAGCTCGAGTCCCGGATCCCGGACCCCGACTGGCAGCCCGTCCCGGTCTCCGTCAGCACCGCCGGCCGCCTGGCCGTCGCCGCCGGCGCCGCCGAACTCGTCCTCGGCCCCCTCTTCGGCCGCCGCACCTGACGGCCGGGTTCTGCGGCAGGAGGGATCGGGCAGGCGCCGGCGGTGAACACACCGACCTCACCTCCAGCCGGAGTTCGAGAACCTCACGTCGCCCGGCCAGTGGATGTACGAGACCGACCCCGCGTTCGACCCCGCCGGTGCCGTGCCGCCGTGGGGAATCAAGGGCGGCTGGGAGGTCGACCAGCGAGGCGACCTCGTTCGCTGGATGCCCAACCCCAACTACCGGCCCTCCCCCCCGAACCCTCGGCATGTACCAGCCCGAGAACGCCGCCGAAACCGCGCTGCAGCACCGCGACCTCGCAGCAGTGGAAGACCCGGAAGGTCACCGGCTCCACCTCGGTGAAGCTGGTCGCACGGCACAGCGGCAAGTGCCTCGACGTGACCAACCAGTCGACGGCGGACGGTACTTCGTTGGAGCAGTGGACCTGCAACACCGGTGACAACCAGCAGTGGCAGCGCACCACCGTCTGACCGCCTGCCCCGGTCGGCGCCGCCCGCCGGACACACCGTGGCCGGCGGACGCGGCAAAGCGATCCGGCGGGCCGCACGTCCTCCTGGTTCGGCGGCGCCGCCGCCCGGAAGCCGGATGGTCCTGGTGCGCGAAGGCTCCAGGGCCGTGCGGACGGCGTTGCCCCGGGGCGCGGCGGTGCCGACGTTCGACGGGTTCGGCGGTATCCGGGTGCCAGTCGTCCTCCGGCGCTCCTGGGCCCGGTCCCGGCGATCGCCGGGACCGGGCCCGAACCCACGCAGGGTCAGGCCCGGTCCTCCGACTCCGGCTCCGCCTCGGCGACCCAGGCGGGCAGCGGCTCGCGGCAGGCCAGCCAGGCCTGCGGCACGTCCGCCAGGCCGGTGCGGGCGGCGACGACGCCGCCGGTGATGGCGCAGGTGGTGTCCACGTCGCCCAGGCCCTCCGCCGTGGTCCAGAGGGCGTCGGCCAGGCTGTCCAGGTGATGCGCGGCGGACCACAGGGCGAACGGGACGGTGTCGCTCGCCCGGACCCGCTGCCCGTTGCCGAGCAGGTCGGCAGCGCGCCAGGGCTCGGTGACGGCGGGCAGCCCGGCGGCCCGGCGCAGCCCGTCGCGGACGGCGCCGGCCGGGGTGCGGTCCGCGACCTCGGCCAGCAGGTCCGCGCCGGCGGGCGCCGTCCCGGAGCGGCCGCGCGCGGCGAGGGCCGCTCCCACGGCCACGGCCACCGCGCCGGCCACGCCCTCCGGGTGCGCGTGGGTGACCTCGGCGGACAGCGCCGCCTGCTCGGCCGCCTCGTCCAGGTCGGCGCAGAACCAGGCGCCCAGCGGAGCCACCCGCATCGCCGCGCCGTTGCCGAGGCTGCCCTGGCCGTCGAACAGCGCCCGTGCGGCGGTACGCCAACTCGCCGGGTCCGCGCCGAGTTCGGGCAGCAGCACGTGCATGCCGTACCCGTACCCGCGCCCCTGGTCGGCCCGGTAGGTGGCCGCGAAGGCCTGGGCGAGCCGCTCCTGGTGGACCGCGTCGAAGGCGGTCAGGATCCCGTAGACCGACAGCGCCATCGCGGTGTCGTCGGTCCAGTGCCAGGGCCCCTCCTCCGGGGTGCGCCGGGCCCGGATCTGTTCGAACGCCTCCTCGGGCGAGCGGAAGAGGGGGAACCAGCGCTCCCCGAATCCGTCCCCCAGAGCCAAACCTTCCAACGAGTCGCGAGCAGCGGAGATGGTCGTCATCCCGGCATCCTGACAGCCTCCTCGGTCCTGCCGCAGCCGGTTTCCGAGCGGCGGCACCGCCGGCCGGTGCCTGCCGGGCCAAACCCGTCGCCGTCGCCGACGCGGTCCCGGCAGCACCGCGGCCTCGCCGCCTCGCCGCCTCGTGCCGACTTGACGGCCCAGTGGCCGAGCGACGCCCTGTCCCGTCCACGAGGGCCCGGACAGCACCGGCCGCCCGGCCGGGGGTCTGCCTCAGGTCTGGCGAAGCCAGTGGTCGAGCACGGCGTAGTCGACGTCGGTCAGGCCCCGACGGGGGTCGACGCGATGGAGAAGGGCCCGACCGCCGTGGTGCGCCGACATCCAGGCCCGATCGATGTCCGTGATCTCGTCGTCGACCCAGGCGAAGGGGCGACCGGCCGCCCAGTCGAGCAGGGCGCGGGTCTTCCAGTGCAGGCCGTCCCGCTCGTCCTGCTCGTCCTGGTCGGTCGGCTCGGGCCAGGTCACCACCGGCAGTTCCGGCAGGCCGATCAGCGGTGCGACGTACTCGTTCGCCTCGGCCATCCAGGTCGTGGCCCACACCAGATCGCACGGCAGCGCCGCCAAGCGGCGCCCGTGCGCGGGATCGATCCTGGCCAGGAGCGGATTCGCGTCGGCCCCCCGCAGTCCGGCAGCCGTCCGAAACGTCGGATAACCGTCCGGAAGCTCCTGCGCGGTGGCCCCGAACGGGATCAGCGGTCCGTCGACATCCAGGAAGAGCAGCGGACGCTGTGCAGAACTGGTCATCGCTGCACGGTAGCCCTGTGGCGCAGCGACCCGGTGGTCAGTCCGGGGCGCCGCCGACGGTGTCGCGGGCGGCGACCCGGCGCAGGTGCTCGTCGAAGACGCGGCGGGCCGACCGTTCGAGGCCTCCGCGGTGGCCGATGGCCGGACCTTCGTCGAAGCTCCCTCAGCTGCGCGCCGCCAGGTCGGCCAGGGCGCGGATCTCGCCGACGATGGTGCGCCAGACCGGTTCGGGCAGTTCGTGACCGACCTCCAGCAGCAGCAGCTTGCGAGCGTTCGGGATCCGGGAGGCGATCGCCGTCGCGGCGGCGGGCTTGATCAAGGGGTCGTCCGCGCCGTGCAGGACCAGTGTCGGCCGCTGGATGCGGCTGATCGGGCCGCCGTGCCACTGGGCGCCGATCTGGCGGCTCTGCGCCTGCTGGTCGTGGACGCCCGCGTCGGCGGTGCGCTCGGCGGCTTCCCTCGCGGCGTGCTCGTCGAAGGGGCGGGCCGGCGAAGCGAGCAGCCGGGAGACCTCGACACTGGCGGCGATCGCGCCCTCCCGGGTAGCGGGGAACTTCAGCTTGGCGAACTTCGCGAGGGTGCCCATCCGGATGAACCGCATGGTCCTCAGGCCCGCGACATCGCCGGGAACGGCGGACATGGTCGTCAGGGTCCGCACCCGGTCCGGGTGCCGCAGGGCCACGCGCTGGGCGATGGCGCCGCCGAGGGAGACGCCCAGCAGATGCGCGGATTCCCAGCCCAGCGCGTCCATGACGGCGATTGCGTCGTCCGCCATGTCCTCGGCCGCATAGGCCTCGCCGCGCTTGCGGAACAGCGCGGAGACGGGGTTCCTGGTGGCGGCGGGCGGCAGGTGGGTCGATTCGCCGCCGTCGCGCTGGTCGTAGCGGGCGACGGCGAAGCCCGCGTCGGCGAGCAGGTGGCACAGGCCGTCCGGGATCCAGAGCCGGTTGACGCCGAGGCCGGTCATCAGCAGCAGCGGCTCCCCGCCGGTCCCCTCGGTGAGCCGGTCGTACGCGAGCTTGACCGGCCCGTTCTCGGCGAAGCGGACCGGGGTCCACGGGTGCGCGGTGGACTCGGACATGGCGGCCTCCCAATAAAGTGCGATCGATGTTCGCAGTTTTAGTATAGGGGGCGCTCGCAGGCAGCAGTACGACAACGGATGAGAGCAGGTGCACGAGTGGCCCAGGAGCCCGTCATCGTCTGGACCCGGCCGGAGCGCGGCACACGCGGGCCCGCCGCCGTGCACACCCGTGCGGAGTTGGCCGAGGTTGCCGTCCGGCTGGCGGACCGCGGCGGCCTCGCGGCCGTGTCCATGCGCCAGGTCGGCGCGGAACTGGGCACCGGCCAGGCGTCGCTGTACCGCTACCTCGGCTCCCGCGACGACCTCCTCGACCTGATGACGGACGCGGTCGCGGGCGAGATCGACCTGAACGTCCCGCTGACCGGTGACCCGGCCGAGGACCTGGTCGCCCTCGCGGTCCGGGCGAAGGACGCGCGGCTGCGGCACCCCTGGCTCGTCGACGTCCCCCCGGAGCCGCTCCGGATCGGCCCGAACGGGATGGACTTCCTGGAGTACGCGCTCCAGGCGCTCGCCCCCGCCGGGCTGCCCGGCCGGACCAGTATGGAGATCGTCGCCCTGCTGAACGCCCTGACCGAGCAGTTCTCCCGCGCCGAGTTGCAGACCGACCGCGGACTCACAAGCCGCCAGGGGGCGCAGGCCGCGTACATCGGCGAGACGGCGGCCCGCGGCGGGTACCCGCACGTCGCAGCGGCCCTGGCTCAGCAGTCGGAAGCGGACCCGGCGGAGGACGGGCAACCGCGGTTCGAACGCATCATGCGGCGGGCACTCACCGGCCTCATCACGCAGGCGGCCGACTCCTGAGCTTGTCCTACCTTTCCGCCCAGGGACCCCGTCGGGCAGTCAGGAGCCCATGAGGCCACGGCGTTCGAGCGCACGGGCCGCTTGCGGAGCCGTCGCCGTGCCTGCCCCGCGCTTCCGAACGTTCGGCGACGCCACCGATCGGTCCCGGCGTAGGCTCTCCGATGATCACAGCAGTCACGAGAGGTGGACATGGGCCAGAAGATCATTCGGTTCTCGGACCTGACCGGCAAGCACGTCGAGAACGACGGCGACCTGGTGCGCGTCGTGGTGCGCCAGCACCCCGACCTGGAGGGCGGGCCAGTCGAGATCGAGGCGCTGGCTGAAGAGCTGGCCCCAGTGGAAGAGCTGGCGCTCGACCTGGTGACGATCGAGCTGCACTTCCCGGACGCCGAGGAGCCGGAGACGGTGGTCCTGGAGGCCGAAGCGTTCAACCGGCTTGCCTCGGCCGCTCCGATGGCCGACGTGCTGCGCGGCGCCAAGCGGGTGGCCCGGACCGTCCCGAGCCAGGCCGCGGTGCCGACGGGCGCCAGGGAGCGGGTCAACTACGCCAGCCTGGAGCACGCCGGTAGGCCGCACAAGGGCCGCACCACCGACGCCGAGAAGCAGCTCGTCCAGCAGCACCTGGACGAGATCAACGCGCGGCTGGTCGCCGAGGGCACCCGGACGATCGACCTGAGCAACGCCGAGCACGTGGCACGGTACGGCCTGGAGGCGCTGGCCCACGAGCGCGGCACAACGCTCGGCTGACCGGGGACCAACCCGCCGCCGGGGCCGGCACAACACCGGGTCTGTATCCGGTCCTGCTCGACCCCGTGGTGACCGGGCTCGGCCGCCGACGCAGCTCGCGCCCGCCTCGTCGGCGGCCGGGTCCGGACCGCTGGTCGGGCCGGCCCCGGCGGCCGTGCGGGTCGCGCAGTGCGACGCCGCGTCGTCGGCCCGGCCGGCAGCGCGCTCGGTCCGCGGGCGCGAGCGCCTCGCGAGTTCTGGGGCCACCCGGCCCGGGGGGCTTGTCGGCGGGGCGGACGGCTGGGCGGATCACCGTCGAAAGCGGTTGCCGGTGGTTTGGGAGAGCATCGGGCGATCAGATGCCTGCCGGTGGCGTGTTGGCAGGCGAGAGCGACTTCGGGTGTGTCGGTGCCATCCGGAATGATGCCCTTGTTCGAGCTCGAGTGAGAGGGCCGCAATGGGCGACGACAAACTGGACGATCTGATCCACCTTGCCGACCCGCCGGGGACGAGCGGTCATGTCGTCGCGTTGCGGGTGCTGAAGCGATCGGATCCGGGGGGGGTGAGCTCCTGGATTGTGAGTTCGTCGTGTCGACGGAGACCGTCACCGGCAGGTTCCCGGTGGGAGTCTCCTCCTTCGACCTGGACCGCTGGGAGGAGGCGCTCATCAGTCTCGCCGGGCACCGGTTCGTCTCGTGGCTGAACTCCGGCCGAACGGTCGAGCTGAGGATCAAGCCGCTCAGTCCCAGCGCGATCGGGGTGTCGATCAGCGACGCCCCGTCCTCGCAGGTGACGGTCAGCCTGCCAATGTCCCCTCCGGCCGGCTGGATCGCGGACCACCAAGCGCGCCTGGTGAAGGCCCGACAGGTCCTCGCGGGCTGACTGGCTCCTGGCCGGCCGTCAGCGGGCGGCGCGGCCTGCTGTTCGGCTCGGGTCCTGATGGCGGCCAGGCGGAAGGAATCTACGTCACCCCCGTACCGGGACCCGACCGGACGCTCACCCTCACCCTGTCCATCCGCGGCGACGGCGTCGGGTACGCCCCGATCTCCGCCCGGCCCACGGCTCAAGGCGGGCAGCAGCGCCGTCGTGCGCCCGACTGGCTCGACGGCCTCCGCGGCGTCCTACACGGCACCCTCGTGAACGAGCTGCCGGGATCCCGGGTGGGCCGGATCTTCGGCCGGGGCGGCGGCGCGCAGTGCCGCCTCGACCTGGCGGTTGCTGGTCAGGGTCGCGGTGACGGCGGTCATGGTGAGGAGGAGACCGGCGGCGGTGTAGAGCGGGGTGCGTACGTCGTAGGTGGTGGCCAGCCAGCCGCCGAGGAAGGCGCCGAACGGGGCGGCGCACATGGAGAGCATGCGGGAGGTCGAGGCGACCCGGCCCATCAGGTGGGCGGGGACGATCGTCTGCCGGAGGGAGGGGGCCAGCACCATCGTGGCGCCCATGCCCGCACCGCAGACGGCGAGCGCGAGGCCGGCGACGTACGGGTTCGGGGCGGCGGCGAGGGCCAGGACGGCAAGCCCTTCGAGGGCGGCCGTGCAGGTCAGCGCGGTGCCGGTGCCGAGCCGTCGGCCGAGGAAGGAGGCGATGCCCGCGCCGAGCAGACCGCCGGTGGCCTCCGCGGTGAGGAGCAGGCCGAAGCCGAAGGCGCCGATGCCGAGGCGGTCGTGCGCGAAGAGGGCGAGCACGGTCTCCACGGCGAGGAAGGCGATGTTCCCGACCGCCGGACGCAGCGCGAGCCCGAGCAGCAGCTGGTTCCGGAAGACGTACGAGGCGCCGTCCCGTGCCTGCCGCAGCAGCGACTCCCGGGCCTGCGGCACGGGCCGCGGCGCGGCGGGCAGCGAGCGTACGAGTAGGGCGGACAACGCGAACGACACCGCGTCGGCGAGCAGCGGAACCGCCCGTCCGAGCGCGAGCAGGGCGCTTCCCGCGGGCGGTCCCGCGAAGCCGGACGCGGCGGTCTGGGCGCCGCGCAGGCGGGAGTTGGCGCGCTCCAGGAGTGCGGGGTCGCGGCCGAGCAGGTCCGGCAGATAGGCGGTGGCGGCCGTGTCGAAGAAGAGTCCGCCGAGGCCGAGCAGGAAGGCGACCGCCGCGAGCAGGGGAACGCTGAGCAGGTCGAGCGCGGCCGCTGCCGCCGGTATCGTCAGGAGCACCGCACGCGCGGCGTCCGTCACCCACATCGTGCGCCGACGGTCCCAGCGGTCCACCAGCGCACCGCCGAGCACCCCGAACAGCAGCCACGGCAGCGTTCCGGCGGCAGTGACGACGGCGAGCGCCATCGGATCCCGCGTCAGCGTCAGCGCGAGCAGTGGCAGCGCGGCGTGCGTCACGCCGTCACCGAGCGAGGACACCGTCTGCGCGGTCCACAGTCGTCCGAACCCCGCCGGCAACTTCCGAAGGTCTGAGGTCACTTGGTGTCTCCTTCGGCCTGCACGCGGGTTGCCGGGTGGAACAGCGCGAAGACGAGCGACACGTCCGGCAGGGACGGATCGGACAGCTCCCGGTACTCGTCCGCCAGCGCTTGCAGCCGCGCCCCCAGCTCCGCGAACTGCTCGTCGGTGAGCCGAAGGTGCGCCATCCGCACGTGCCGCTCGCCGTCCGCCGGCGCCGCCTCCAGGTCCGCCACCGCATGCCGCATCAGCAGGTCCGGCCCGCCCTCGCCCGGATCCGGCAGCACGATCGACCGCGCGGCCATGGCGTAGTACCGCTCGGTGACCCCCCGGACCTTCCGCGTCCGTACCACCTTCACCAGGCCGGCCCGCTCCAGCAGCCGCACGTGGTAGCTGGAGCTCCCCTTCGCGAGGCCCACCCGGTCGGCGATCTGCGTGATCGTCGCGGGCTCGAAGCGGAGCACGGCCATGATCCGGTGCCGCGTGAGGCTGGAGACGGCGCGCAGCTGCTCGTCAGTGGTGACGTGGAACGTCTCGGGAAGATCATCGGTAGGCATGGGTCCAATGGTCAACGTTTCTTGACCATTGGTCAAGGGGTTTCGTCCGCGCGTCCGGGATCGGCTGTGCAGCACGTGGGGCCTTCGCTCCCGCCCTCCCCTCGCCGCCGCGGCGCTCGGGCTCCTTCGGCCCCGTCGCGGGCGCTCAACCAGCCCTCGCCGTCGACGACCGTCGGCCCCAGATCGAAAAGGCCTCCGTGGCCTTCACCTGCACCTTCAACAACCTGGGTGGTTCAACGAACCCCCGATCATCCCCTTCTGTCACAACTCCGGGTTGCGGGGAGGGAACTTGACCTCAAGCCGTTCGGACTCCAGGTCACCGATCCGCCGATGCGGAACGCGATCCGCGTCGGACACGCGCGAGTGTCCTCACCGGCAGACAGAAGCTCGACCACCGGCTCGATGCCCTCACCGAAGCCAGGCCGCCGGACGACGAGACCTCGCCGGACAGCGCGGTAGCCTTCCTTGCACGTGTGTCAGCCCTGGCCGGCAGTCGTGCGGACCGGCATATCGACCTGTGCTGCTGGTACTTCGCGCCCTGACCAGGCTGCCGAGCGGTCGCCGCGGGGCCTCAGGCCAGGGCGGTGACCAGTCGCGCCGCGGCCATGACGACCAGGAGGGCCGCGCCGGCCAGCAGGCACTGCGTCGCACGCTGCATCCTTCTCGCCCTGAGCTGGTGAACGCTGATGCAGCGCCACAGCTCCAGAACCGCGGAGTCGGCCGCCGCCTCGACGCCCTGAGCGGAGAAGCCGGACCGGAACTCCTCCGGAGAACCGAACGCACCCACGGTGTCGCCGTAGCCGAAGGCGATCGGAACCGGGAAGCCGGTCGGCCGCGACATTCCCGGGAGCCGACGGAACCCGGTGAGCACCGAAGCGGCCAGCGCCGCCGAACCCGCGCTCACCACCAGCGCGAGGAGGGCGGCAGCCCCGATCACCGGCGACACGTCCGACGACGTCGCTCCGGAAGCGAACACCACACCCGTGATCACGAGCGCGTCCGCGCTCAGGAGCGTGCCGGCCCGATTCACCAGACCGAGACGCAGTCCGTCCGCCCGCACGAGGTGCCACTGGGCGAGCTGCAGTCTCTCCTCGGCGCGTAACTCCTCGCTCACCGCTCTCCCCCGTCCCCCGTACCGCACCGCGCGGACATCCCCGCCGTGCAACAGACGCTTCCCGCAACACCGCGAGCCCAACCCACCGAACGGGTTGGCGGCACCGCACCGGGACACGGTGCGATGCGGTGCGGTGTGCTCGGGCGGTGCGCTGTGCTCGGCTCAGCGGGCTATCGAGATCGCGAAGGGGGAGAAGCCGTTGGAGCGGATCACGTGCGGTACGAACAGGATCGCGGCCTCCGTGGCGCGGGCGGTCCGGATGCCGCCGAGATCGGTGATCCACTCGTCGTGCCAGCCCAGGTCGTTGAGCAGTTCGCGGACGGTCTGCTTGGCTTGCGGGTCCTCGCCGGAGAGGAAGGCGTCGGGTGCCCGGGTGAGCATGGCCGGTGCGGTCATCACCGGGAAGAGCATGGTGTTGAGGGTCTTGACGACGTGCGTTTCGGGGAGCGCTTCCTGGAGTTGCTCGGCGAGGCTCGACCCGGGGTGGAGCAGTTCGCCCGGCAGCCCGTCCGGTCCGTCCGCGGTGGCGTTGGAGACGTCGACGAGGATCTTGCCCCGGAGTTCCTCGCGCAGGGCGGTGAGCCGCTCCAGCGAGCCGTCGCCCGGGGTGGCGTTGATGACGATCCGGGCCGTGCGGGCCGCGTCGGCGGCGGCGCCCGGCGTGCGGTCCGCCGCGGTCACCTCGTGTCCGGCCCGGGTGAGGGCGGTGGCCAGGTTGCCGCCGACGCGGCCGTTGCCGAGAACTGCGATCGTGGTCATGGGGAGGGGGTCCTTCCGTTCGTACGGGATCGTGGTGGTCGTGGTGCGGGGGTGGTCGCGGCGCGGGTGGTCGTGGCGCGGGTGGTCGTGGCGCGGGTGGTCGTGGCGCGGGGGTGCGCTCAGCGCGAGAGCGTGGTGACGGCCTGGGCGTGGACGCCGGGCGCGGCGGCCAGGAAGCTCTCGCTCAGCGGGGTCCAGGGGCGGCCCTGGGCGTCGGAGATCCGGCCGCCGGCCTCGGTGACGAGCAGCGACCCGGGCAGCAGGTCCGCCCGGGCGCCGGCGAACTGCCAGAAGGCGTCGATCCGGCCGGCGGCCACGTTCACCAGGTGCAGGGTCGCGGGCACGGCGGTGCGGACGACCAGCGCGTCGAAGAGCATCGCGGTGATGGAGGAGCCGACGCGCCGCACGACCTCCTCGTTCTCGTCCGGCCGGGCCTGGCTGGTGGCCACGATGCCCAGGCCGAGGTCCGCGGTCGGGGAGACGTGCAGCGGCCGGCCGTCGAGGTGCGCGCCCGCGCCGGCGAGCGCGGTGTAGGTCTCGCCGGTCAACGGCAGGTGGACCACGGTGAGCACCGGCCGGTTCTCGCGTACCAGGGTGGCGGTCACCGCCCAGTCCGGCAGGGCGTGCAGGTGGTTGACGTTGCCCTCGGCCGGGTCGACGACCCACCACTCGCCGGGCGGCAGCGCCCCGCCGTCCAGCTCGTCCTCCACCCACCCGGCCTCCGGGCGCAGCTGCGTGAGGCGGGGGCGCAGGATGTCGAGGGCCGTGTCGTCGTTGGCGGCGAGCGCGTGCATCAGCTCCTCGCGGGTCCGGTAGTGGACCACGGCACCGAAGCGTGCGAGCAGCGCGGAGCCGGCCTCGCGCACGGCGATCGCGACCTGGGCGAGCAGGTCGGCGTCGGCGGCGGCGACGGCGGTGGTGTTCTGAAGCATCGCGGACATGGCGGAACTTCCTTTCCCAGCGGGGGTGATGAGGGCCGGTCGGGCCGAGCGGTCCGTTGCGTCCCGCGCTCACATCTCGAAGGTAGACAGCCCAGCCATTAACTACAACTGCATGTCAAGCACGGCTAGGATTACTCCCATGCAACTGGATCTGAATCTGCTCGCCGCGCTCGACGCACTGCTGGAGGAGGGCAGCGTGGCCGGGGCGGCCGCGCGCCTGCACGTCACCGCCCCCGCGATGAGCCGGAGCCTGGGCCGGATCCGCCGTACGACCGGGGACCAGATCCTGGTACGCACCGGCCGCACGATGACCCCGACGCCGTACGCGATCGCCGTCCGGGAACAGGTGCACGAGCTGTTGCACCAGGTCCAGGGGGTGCTGGCGCCGAGCCGTGAACTCGACCTGACGACACTGGAGCGCACCTTCACCCTCCGCTGGCACGACTCCCTGGTCTCCGCGAGCGGCCCCGCCCTGCTCGCCGCCGTCCGCGCGCAGGCACCGGGCGTGCGCCTGCGCTTCCTCGCCGAATCGAGCGGCGACACCCCCGGGCTGCGACGCGGCGAGGTCGACCTGGAGGCGAACGCCAACCGCCCGGCCGCACCGGACATCCGTGCCGAGAACCTGGGCGCGACCCCCCTCGTCATCATCGTGCGGCACGGACACCCCCTCACCCGCGTCGAAGCCGTCACCGCACAGCACTACGCCGCCGCCGAACACATCACCGTCTCGCGACGCGGAAACCTCGCCAACGCCCTCGACGACGCCCTCGCCCGGCTCGGCCTCAGCCGCCGCGTCGTGGCGAGCGCGCCGACGGAAGCGGCCGCGCTGGAGTTCGCCCGCGGCTCCGACGTCCTGGTCAGCGTCCCGGAAGCCACCACACGCACCGCGGTCACCGAGCTCGGCCTGGTCGCCCTAGCCCTGCCCCTCGAACTTCCCTCGGCACCGGTCTACCTGTCGTGGCATCAGCGCCACGACAGCGACCACGCGCACGCCTGGCTGCGCGGGCTGGCACGGACCGCGCTGGCCGCCTGCGCCGCGCCGTAGCCGGCACGGTCCGGGCCGCTCCACCCGCATGAGCTACCTGGTTCCCTCCACCCGACCCCTTGGAGCCGGTCATCTAGGCTGGCGCGGTGACTGATGAGCGGGAGCGGGCGCAGCCGTCGGGAGTGTGGGCCACGGCGGTGGGGGTGGCCAGGGTGCGAGCGCTGGAGACCGCGCGGGAGAACGCGCTGTTCCGCGACCCACTGGCCCGGGCCTTCGCCGCCGCCGGCGGCCTGTGGCCCCCCTCGCCGCCGCTGCCCGACGACGAGGCCGCGCGGCGCCGCCGGCTGGCCGTGTCGTACTCCATCGTCATCAGGACGAAGTTCCTCGACGACCTGCTGCGGCAGGCCTGCGCGTCCGGGATCCGGCAGGTCGTGCTGCTCGGTGCCGGCATGGACAGCCGGGCCTTCCGGATGGACTGGCCCGAGGGCACCCGGCTGTTCGAGGTCGACACCGCCGCGCCACTGGACTTCAAGGCTTCGGTGCTGCGCCAGGAGCGGGCCGTCGCACGCTGCGATCGGATCACCGTCGCGGTGGATCTGCGCGAGGACTGGCCGGGCGCGCTGGCCGCCGCAGGGCACGATCCGGCCGCGCCGACGGTGTGGATCGCCGAGGGACTGCTGATCTACCTGCCCGAGGGCGCGGTGGAGCTGTTGCTGGACCGGATCGGCGCACGGTCGGCGGCGGGCAGCCGGATGGGGCTGACCTTGGGTTCGCGTGGCGTGATCGAGCGCTTCGGCGCGGACGCCGCGCCGGGGTCGGCGGCGTCCCTGTGGGTCTCGGAGATGCCCGACGACCCGGTGCGCTGGCTGGCCGGGCACGGCTGGGAGGCCGACTGCCACACGCTTCGCGAGTGCGGTACCGCCTACGGCCGCCCGATCAGCACCCCGCCGCGGCGCGAGGAACGACCCGGCGGACTGATCTCGGCGGTCCGCCGGTAGGGCGCCGCCGGGTCTTTCACCGCGGCTGAACCGCCGCGGAATCGCTGCCGGTTGGTGCCGAATCGCGGCCGATCGCGGCTGCCGTCGAACGAGTGCTTCGGCCTGCCGGGCGACAGGTCCGGCGGATACCGATGTGGCGCGCATCCGGTGAGGGTGTCACCGGATGCGCGCCGGTCACGTCCTGATGCGGCAACGCTCGGCGTGGATCCGCGGCGTGCGGTGCGCGAAGTACGGGCACGGAGAACCGTTCATCGACATGTCTTGAACGTGTACGAGACGTGGATCACATGAGGGAAGGTCACATTCCGCCCGGCCCGGTGTGCCCGGTAGGTGAGCATGGCATGGACACCTCATAGGAAGGCCGAGATGAAGCTCTCTTTCAGGCGCGCCGGACGACTCCTGTCCGTCCCGTTCACCGTCACCGCCCTGCTGGGCCCGGCCCTCGCCCTGGCCGCGACCCCGGCCGCGGCGACCTCCGCCAAGGCGGCCACCGCCGCGGCCGCGACGGACGCCTACACGTTCACCAACGGCGACGGCACCCTCAACGCCACGGGCAACAACGACGGGAACCAGATCTCCGTCACGCCGGACGGCACCAACTACCAGAACTTCCGCCTCATCAAGCTGGGAACCCCCGGCCAGTTCAACATCGCCAGTACGTCGTCCGGGAAGTGCGTCTACGCCACCCAGCCGGCCACCCAGAAGTCCTGCGGCCAGGACGGCGAACAGTGGCACTTCCGCCCGGTGGACGGCAAGCCCAACTCCTTCGGGATCGTCCGCCGCGACGACGCCAGCGGCACCGAGTGGTGCATGGACAACCGGGGCGGCCTGCACCTGTGGGGGATCCTGGCGCAGCCCAACGTCTGCAACGGCAGCGCGGCCCAGGAGTGGAGGGTGCCCGCGGCGAAGGCGGCCGAAGCCAGGAGCCTGGCGCTGGACTACTACGCCGACCTGTGTGCCAGGAAGACCGCCACCTGCTCGTGGACGGAGAAGTCCGAGGGGCAGCCCGAGGTCCTGCCCCGCCAGCCCGCCTCGTCGGTCTGGTACAACGACACCGCCGACAAGGTGACGCAGGTCTTCACCACGATCTACCACTCGGGCTGGTCGCAGTCGTTCGGTGTGGGCCTGTCCTCCTCGGTCGGGGTGTCCGTCCCGGTCCAGGCCATGGTCTCCACCCAGCTGCAGACGACCACGACCTACGAGTCCGACCAGTCGACCATCAACGGCATCGCGGTGACCGTTCCCGCCAAGAACTACGGATGGGTCGACTTCGCGGCCGTCGGCAAGAAGGTCACGGGAACGTGGACCTTCGACACCGACAACCAGCCGTGGACGACCGACGCGACCGTGACCGTCCCGGTCATCAACTCCACGGCCGGCTCCACGATGTACGTCGCCCACACCAGCCCGGACCAGCCGGGCACCACGAGCGTGACGAGCGCTGACGCGCCGGCGCTGACCATGGCCGCCAAGGCCTCGTTCACCCCGGACCTCCCCGACGGCACCACGGTGTCGCAGGACGGCCCGAACACGGTGAAGCTCGTCGACACCGCCACCGGGGCCAGGATCGGCACGATCAAGCCGAGTGCCGTCGTGGACACCAAAGGGACCACTCACCCGGTCAGTCTGACCGTCTCCGGCAACGTCATCACGCAGACCATCGAGAACGCTCCCGGCGACACCATCGACGGCTCCATGACCATGCCGTCCGTCAGCTACAACACCACCACCACCGCTCCGGCCGCCAAGACCGGCGGCCTCGCGACCGGCGGTGCCACGACCGCCGGTGTCACGACCGCCGGTGTCACGACCGCCGCCTTCACGACCACCTCCGCGAAGTCGACCGTGCGCCCCGCGTTCTGGCCGATTCCCGACCGCGAGCACCCGAAGAACTCGGACGAGTGGAACAAGTGCATGGCCAAGGAGCTGGGCAAGAGCATGGTGGAAGGCGCAGCCAAGGCCGCCCTGCTGGGTGCCCTGCGAGGCGGCCAGCTCGGCGCCGCCGCGGGCCCCGAGGGAGCGGCGGCGGGGGCCGCCCTGGGGATGCTGACCGGCACCGTCACCGGGCTGGGCAAGGCGTACTACGTCTGCGGTACCGACCCGGGCTGATCCGCACGTACACCACACGCGGATGCCACCTGCCGACCGACCTCGTCGGCGAGCAGCGGGCAGGCCGACACCGGGTCGGCTCTCGGAGACGACTTGGCGCCGCCCGTCGCCGTGGAGGCGCAGCCGCCCGAGTAGTACGGCCTACCGCCTGCCACGTCGACCCGCCGCCACCGGTCGACTCGTCGAAGTCCCCTTCAACCACAGCTGGTTGAAGGGGACTTCGCGCACCGAACCGCCCGGGTGGCGCTACGCCCACGGCGCGAAGGGACCGCCGGCTGTCGACGCGCGCTGGGATCGAGGCCGGACGGCCGCCCCTCCCGGCCGGCCCGAGCGGCGTGCTCTACGCGGGAGCCGTCCCGACCCCGTGCAGGAGGGTGTCGACCACGCGTGCGGCCAGCCGGTCCACGGCGCCGATGTCGACGGCCTTCCGCCCCTCTTCGGCCGCCTCGTGGATCAGGGCGTAGTAGACCCTGCGGGCCCACTCCAGGTCGGTGTCCGCGGACAGCAGGCCGGTCTCCTGCGCGCGACGGAAGAGCTGATCGCACTGGGCCAGGACGTCGGCCTGCACGCGCGCGGTCTCGGGGTCGGACGGAGCGCTCCGGCTCATCGCGAAGCTCCAACCGATCTTCACCTGAAGGACGTTGGCGGTCACCTGGTGCAGGGCGACCAGTGGCGGGGAGGTGAGCGGGCGGGCGGCCTCCACGGCCTGGTGGAACCGCTCGGTCGCCCAGGCCGCCAGCGCCTCGACCAGCGCCTCGCGGCTGGCGAAGCGCCGGTGCACGGTGGTGCGGGCCACCCCGGCCGCCGCCGCGATCTGCTCCATGGTCGCCGCCGGATCGGCGGCCAGGACGCGTTCGGCCGCCTCCAGGATCGCCCGCACCGTCCGCTCGGCATCGGCGCGCAGGGCGCGCCCTCTCGTCTCCATGGACCAGACAGTACATCGGGGACGCCGGTCACGACCTACTTGCATCATTAATGTTGCATCTATTAGCTTGATGGCGTCATTCAAGTCGCGACTCATACATCGCCCCGACAGGAGCACCTCCATGGACCTGCAGCTGACGAACACCACCGCCGTGGTCACCGGCGCGAGCCGCGGCATCGGACTGGCCACCGTCCGAGCGCTCACCGCCGAGGGCGTTCGCGTGGTGGCCGCCGCCCGCACCATCACCCCGGAGCTGAAGGAGACCGGCGCCCTAGCCATATCGGTGGACCTGCTGGCCCCCGACGCCCCCGCCCGGCTGATCGACCACGCCACCGCCGAACTCGGCGACCTCGACCTGCTCGTCAACAACGTCGGCGGCGGCGACGGCGGAGCGGGCCAGACCGGCGGCTTCCTCTCCTTCACCGACCAGCAGTGGCAACAGTCCTTCGACCTGAACTTCCTCGCCGCCGTACGGACCAGCCGGGCGGCACTGCCCAGCCTGCTGCGCCGCCGCGGCGCCCTGGTCAACATCTCCTCCAACGGCGCCCGGATGCCGCACGCCGGGCCGGTCCCCTACACCACCGCGAAGGCCGCCCTGACCGCCTTCGGCAAGGCACTGGCCGAGGAGTTCGGACCGCAGGGCGTGCGCGTCAACACCATCTCGCCGGGCCCGGTACGCACCGCGATGTGGGAGAGCCCGGACGGCTACGGCGCGGAGCTGGCCCGCTCCATGGGAGTCACCCAGGAACAGCTGCTGGCTGGGCTCCCGGCCGCGATGGGCATGACCACCGGCCGCCTGCTGGAACCCTCCGAGGTCGCCACGGCCGTCGCCTACCTCGCCTCGCCGCTGGCGGCCGGAATGTCCGGCGCCGACCTGCTGATCGACGGCGGATCCGTCAAGACCACCTGATCGGATTCGATCACGCCGATCCACCGGACTTGAAGCGACGGACGGCGCCGAGCGCGCCCTCGGCGCCGTCCGGGCGCTGACGGTCGTGCGCGGGTACTGCGCGGCCGACCCCGTGGATTTGGCACCGCGCCAGGGCCGCAGAAGAAGCCACCGCCGGAAGGCTTGACGCCGGCCGTGCGACGCGGTGCCATGAGTCCGGACGGAGGGGGGCACGCGGTGGCCGAGAAGGACAGCGACGCCGAGGGCCGGAGCGACCAGGAAGACGGCGACGGCGACCGGCTCAATCAACCGGACCGGCCAAAAGGCCCGTATCGCCCTGGCTTTGAGGACACCTTCTGGTTGGTGCTGCTCGGGCTGATCGTGGCGGTCCTCTTCCTGGTCGGCCTCCTGTCCTCATTGGGCGGTGACGCCGGACCGGCGAACCAGGACTGGAACTCCGGCTGGCACTGAGCAGAAGGGCCGCGAGGGTCACGGGCGCACCGGCCGCGCCCGACTCGCGGTCTCCCCAGTACGGCCGGCTCACAGGCGTCGATCCTCAGCACGGCAACGACGTGAGGTCGAGTCTTCCGTCCCGGACAGGTGATCCGCTGGTCGGCCGAGCATGAAGGTACGGCCTCGTACACAGCTCAGTCGCCAGGGCCGTACCGCCTCCCGTGTCACCGGGGGCCGTGCCGACCGCTTTCGGGGTGACTGGTCGAAGGACCTTCGGGAGTGACCCCGCGAACATGGTCGACAGCCGGCTGGGGGCGGCACCCCGACCGATCTCGGTGCGGCCAAGTCCGTCGCCTGTGCCACCGCCCGCCGGTGGATGCGGACGGAGCCCGCGAAGGCGGACAACGTGGGCGACATGCTGGAGAGCGATGCGAAATCAGCCGCTCTCGCCGGGCTCACCGGCATCCGGCTCGACCGCGGCATCGGCTTCGTCACCGGCGGGACCGTCACCCAGGGCAGACGAGGCGGCGCTCCGCGTCGAACGGCTCACCGACCTGCCCGAATTCCTCTCAAGGTGCACGAACACTTGATACCGGATCTCACTGGCCGCCATGCGTAGCCGTTGTCCAACCGAGCTCGGTGATCGTAAGTTCGCGTCTGCCGTCTCGGTCGGCGGTCGGCCGTCGGCCGTCGGCGTGAGCGGGTACGACCGACATGAACGATCCACGAGCCACGGGAGACAGCGTGCCGCGCTCCGAATCACTGCCCCGCACCGTCCGCCTGCTGTTGCTCGCCCGGGTCATCAACCAGCTCGGGGCCTTCTCGCTGCCCTTCCTCACCGCGCTGATCAGCACCGACCACGGCGCGAGCCTGACCACCGCCGGGCTGGTCAGCGCCGTTTTCGGGCTCGCGACGATCCCCTCACGGTTGGCCGGGGGCCACCTGGCCGACCGGATCGGACGACGCACGACGGTCGTCCTCGGGCTCTGCGGATGCGCCGTCGCCCAACTGGTGATCGCGGCCTCGGTGTCGCTCATCTGGGCGGTCGCCGGGGCGGTGCTGCTCGGGCTGGCCTTCGAGCTCTACGAGCCCCCGAGCCAGGCGATCGTCGGCGCGTCCGTGCCGGAGCGGCACCGGGTGCGCGCGTTCAGCCTGTTCAGCGCCGCACTCGCGGCGGGTGCCATGGGCGCCGGGCTGCTCGCCGCCCTGCTCGGCCGCTGGGACCTGCGCTGGCTCTTCGTCACCGACGCCGCCACCTGCCTGGCCTGCGCGTTGCTGATCGGGCTGGCCCTCCCCCGCGACCGCCCCGAACCGTCCGGAGCGGACCTGAACGGTAGCGCCGTCCGACCGCTGCGCGACCGAGCGCTGCTGAGCGTCCTGGCCACCGGTACCGCCTACGCCCTGGTCAACCAGCAGACCGTGGTCACCCTGCCGCTCGCCCTCGCACGGCAGGGCCTGCCGGCCGCCGACGCCGGGCTGCTGTTCACCGCCGCCGCTGCCACCACCGTGCTCGCCCAGCCGTTGATCCGGCTGCCCTTCACGACCCGGCTCACCACACCTGTCACCCTTGCCCTCGCCCATCTCCTCCTGGCCGCGGGCCTGACCGGCTTCGCCCTCACCCGCACCCTGCCGGCCCTGCTCGCCTTCGCTGCCGTGAAGAGCCTCGGGGACCTCCTGGTCATGGGCCGCGTCTACGCACTGGTCACCGACCTCGCGCCGCCCGGCGCAAGCGGCCGCTACCTGGCCGTCTTCGGCACCAGTTGGGGAATCGCCGCGACGCTCGCGCCCCTCCTCGGTACCCAGTTGCTCGCTCACGCGGGGACGACCGCGCTGTGGTCGGCCATGGCCGCGTTCTGCCTCCTGCTCGCCGCGCTGCACCTCCGGGTGACCCCCGAGTCGGCCCGGTCGGCCCGGTCGGCCCGGTCGGCCCGGTCGGCGCAGCGACGCGCACCGAAGGGACGGAGGCCCGCCGAGCCGGCGGCCGGGCGCGGTCCGCGGCGCTGACCGACGGCGGGCAAGGCGATCCACGGCCGCGGCAGGCCCGGGACGGCCGCCCGCGCCCGGCGCACCCCTACCCGGGGCCTCCCCAGTGACCGACGTCGTCGGTCACTGACGGATCGTCTGTTCCGTCAGTCATTCGACTGATGTGCACCGCGCTCGGGTCCGCCAGGGTCGAGGGCACCGGGTACGTCCCGGTGGCGGGCGCGCGGGCATGCCGCGGGGACCGTCGACGCACGTGAACGAGGAGTACCAGGATGGCAACCAGTCAGCGGTCCGTCGCACGGTGGAGGACGGTCGTGGTCACCGGGGCAGCGGCCCTCGCCGTCGCCGGCGGCGTCGCCGCACCGGCCGGCGCGGCGACGCTCCCCCCGGGTTCGGCGGCGGACCGTCCGGTCCCCGGGAACCAGGACCTGCGCGACGCCGTGCAGGCGGGGGAACCGGCGCACCCCCGGGACCACCCGGGCGGCCGCCCACTGCTCAGGCACCACTGGATCATCAAGGCCCAGTACGGCACCGTGTCCGCCCTCAACCGGGCGACCAACTTCGGCTGGCAGCGCAACTACAAGGACTGGACGGTCGCCATCGTCGGCAACGACATCCAGGGGAAGAGGGTCACCGTCTACACCAAGATCACCAACCTGTTCTACGGTGAAGGCGGCGTCATCGGCGCCCAGACGGCTCCGACACCGCAGGTGCTGATCGCCAAGAACACCATCAAGGCCCAGGACGTCAACATCGTCACCGAGATCGTGAACGTCCACTTCATCAGCCCCCAGTGGCAGGACGTCTTCAACGCCGACTGCCGCGCCCAGGAGAACCTCCGCGACGCGGTGAAGGCCCAGCTCGCCTGCACGATGGGCTGACCCCCATCCGGACCGGCCGGTCGGTCACAGCACCGACCGACCGGTCCGGTAAATCCTCTGCGGATATCTTGAGTTGAGCCTCAGCCCATACTCCCGAAGGCGCCGACCGGTTCCGCGGCTTTGACTTCGGAACCGGATCCGCCTCTTGGGAAGGCAGGCTGTGAAGTGACGGCCGCCTCAAGCCCGGAACGCGCAGACGCGGATGAGCGGAAGCCGGGATGGTTCCTGACCGCGGCACTGTGGTGGGGTGCCGCTCGCCGTCTTCGACTCGCTGATGTCTGGTCCTACTGGATCGCCCTGCCGCTCCCCCTGCTCGGGCCCGCCGTCGGTCCTGCGGTGAACGGGTGGGTGCTGACGGCCCGCGGTCGGTGGCGGTTGGCGCCCCTGGAGTGGGTGTTCCTGGCCGGCGCCCACTGCTCCTTCCTCGGCTCGGGGGCCCACCTCGTAGGCCTCCTGCCGCGATAGCCCACGGGCAGCCGTCAGTTCGGAGCCGGATTCCGACAGGGCAGCTCCCGACCCCGACCGCGACCCGGCCGGCGCCGCGAAACCGAGGCGACGGCGCGGCGGCCTGTGTGACAGCCTGAACGAATGGCTGACGAGCACTGGGTGAGGATCTTCACCGTCGAGAACGCGACCGGCATGCCGCACCCCGGACTGGCCCTCGCCGTTTGACTGCGCGACCACGGCATCGACTGGTCACCGGTCGACGAGCAGGACATCCGCTGCGACCTGACCTGCGGGCCCGATCGCGCGTCGGGCCGCTGGCGGGGCTTCGTGACCGTGTCGGTCCGGGCCGGTGCGCTACGCCCGTTGGGCCTGCACCCGGACCAGCCGACCGCCCGCGCCGCCCTGCCGCTCGCCCCCGACTGGTGGGGCTCCTGGACGCGCACCCGGAGACCGGCCGTCCGACGCTCGGAGGTCGCCGCCGCCCGGCGGCTGTGGTCCGCGCCCCACCGCTGGTCGCCCACCGGTCCGAGCGCCGCCGGGACCACCGGCGTGTAGCGCCGCCCCCGACGGTCGGCCCGGGGGCGCGTCGGCGTCGTGGCTCTCCCTCACCGGCGGCGGCCGCGAGCTCAGCGCCAGTTGGTGGTGCCTGCTGCCACTGACCAAGCGCTCGTCGTTCATGACCGACTCGACGCGGCCTGGGTCCCGCAGGTCGAGCGCATGCCGCGAGATCCCCGCAGCGTCGCCGGGCAACGCGGCGGACGTCGCGGCGGACGTCGCGGCGACCGCCCGGCAGACGCCGCCTGGCGGCCCGACTCAGGACCCGGGAACCCGCTGCCGCCGGCCTGTGCGTGACAGGACGGCCTTACCTCCCCGCGGGCATCCGGTCGGTGTAGCTTCGGTTCCCGGAGCGCCCCTTCGGGCAGGGGGAGACATCGCGTTCGGCTCGGGGAGCGACCCGCCCCCGGCGGCGCGACCTCCGGGGGCGCGCGTGGGAGAGGGGAAGGCATGAGCCACATGATCGACCCGACCGTTCCGCGGGCGCGGCGGATCGCTCGCCCCGATGCGATCCTGCGGGGGGAGGAAATCGGTGCGGGACCGACCTGTCTCCTGCTGCATGCCGGTGGCGAACGCCGTCAGGTGTGGGCACCGGTCAGCGAGGTGCTCGTCGACGCCGGGTTCCGCTGCGTGGCCTTCGACCAGCGGGGCCACGGCGACAGCGAGGGCCGTGCTCGAACGCTGACCGCGTGCGCGGCGGACGTCGCCGCGATGCTGTTCGCCGAACCGCCCGGGTGCGTGGTCGTCGGTGCCTCACTGGGCGGGCTCGCCGCCGTCGCCGCCCTCGGCGATCCGGCGGTGCGGGCCAGGGTGGCAGGGCTGGTACTGGTCGACGTCGTCCCCTGCCTCGAACCTGCCCGAGTCCGCCGCTTCCTCGCTGCCGGCGGCCTGGCCGGCACCCACACCGAGCTCGTCGAGGACATCCTCGCCCAGGTCCCCCGGCTACGGCAGATCACCGGCGCGCTCGACCTTCCCCTCCTGCTCGTCCACGGCGACACCGGCTCATCGGTCATCGCCGAGGACATCGACCAGTTGCTGCGCCTGGCCCCGCACACCACCGTCCGGTCCGTCCACGGTGCCGGACACCTCATCGCGCGGGAGCGACCCGTGGCGTTGGCCCGGGACATCATCGCCGTCACCGGCGCCTGGGCCAGCTTGGAGTAATGACGAAGGACATCGACGAGGCGTGGCGCCGCCGTGGGCCCCTGCCGGAGTTCAGCGAGGGCCCACGGTCCGGAGCGCTGTGGAGGGTCGGCCTCTGTCCGAGCGGCACACCGGCCGACCTCAGCGACCGCCTGTCACCGGTCCGACGCCGACCTCACTTCCTCAGGTGCCGGGCGAAGAACTGGACCGCGACGTCTCCCGCGAACTGCGGGACGCCGGTGTGTCCGCCCATGTTGGCGTGCAGGGACTTCTCCTGGGAGCCGAAGGCGTCGAAGAGGTCCAGAGCCGCCTGCCGGTCGTTCCCTTCGTCGTCCCACTGCAGCAGGACGTGCAGCGGGACGGTCACCTGCCGGGCCTCCTCGAACATGGCGCGAGGCACGAGACTACCGGCGAAGAGCCCGGCGGCCACGATGCGCGGCTCGACCACAGCGAGCCGGATGCCGATCGAGATCACACCCCCCGAGTACCCGACCGGACCGCCGATCTCGGGCAGCGCAAGGAGGGCGTCCAGGGCGGCCTGCCACTCCGGGACCGCCTTTTCGACCAGCGGGAGGACGAGGGCGTCGACGATCTCGTCGCTGACCGGCTCGCGCGCCTCCATCGCCCGGCGCAGGTCTGCGCGGGCCTGATCGACGGCGGCCAAACGGGGCCGGTCACCGCTTCCGGGGAGCTCGATCGTGGCCGTGGCGAAGCCCTCCGCCGCGGAGTGCCGGGCCCGGTCCACCAGCCGGGGGTACATCTTCCGCAGTCCGAGGGGCGGGTGGCCCAGCAGGATCAGCGGCAGCGGTGAGGACACGGCGGCGGGCGTCCACAGGATGCCCGGAATCTCACCGAGGGTGAATTCGCGTTCGAGGAGGCCTTCGTCGAGGCGCTGCTCGGAGGTGAAGCGCATGGTCGTGCCTTTCGGGAGTGCACTGAACGGCGCTCCCGGACGACCTGCCTATCGCCCGACCGTGACCCCGGAGGGGAGCACCCATGTCGATATTGCGTTCACGGGTACCACCTCCTCGATCTCTCGCACGGCCACCGGAAATGTAGCAGCGCACCCCGCGTCCACCAAACGGGTTTTCTCGCAGCCTCCGCACACAGCTCCTCCGGGCCGAGCAGCGCCTCGTTGACGCACCGGAACCCTCGACCGCCGACCCCGGGCTTCTGCAGGCCAGGGTCGCGGGAGCACCTCGCGATTGCGTTCCGCACGGCGCGGCGCCCACGTCGAGGAGGCGTTCACCGCGGCCGTCGCGACTGGGGAGGTTACGGGGTAAGCGTGTCCGGGACGGAGGGGGGTTTCAGGCACGGGGTGGTGACGCTCAGGACCATGCGGTTGTCCCCGGCGGTGCTGGAGACGTCGACGACGTACCTGCTGTCGGGATGGCGTGCGGTGACGGTCGAGTTCGCCTGGGTGGCGGGCGCCTCCTGATAGTCGGAGATCGTGAGCCCTTCCTTCGTGAGGAGGTCCCTGACCTTGCGGACCACGTCGTTGTGCTGGGTGTTGGGCACGTAGCTGTGGACTGCGTAGAAGAGTGTGTAGCGGTCGTCGGGTGCGGATTCTCCGTTGCGTCCGACACAGGGGCTGTAGAACGGGTCGGCCGGTTCGGCGTTGACCTGGATTCCGGCGGTCTGGGTCAGGTGCTCAGTGATCTGACGTGCCCAGGTGAGCGCTTCATCGCGGGACTTGACCGGTAGCGGGGCGTCTTTTCCGGTGCTGGGGTTCGCCATGCAGGCTCCAAGACTTGAGACTGTCAGGGTTGCTGCCACGACGCACTTCAGTGCCGTGGCGGACGAGCGGGTGCGCGGGTGGGGCATGGCTTCTCCGGGGCTGCGGCTCAGTGGGGGAACGAGCCCCAGAACGGGTCTTCCTTGGGGACAGTGGTGGGCTTCCGGCCGGCGATGATCTTGCCCTGGTTGATCAGGCTCTGCGAGCCGTCGTCCCAGTAGCCGCCGTGCCCGGAAGTGTCGATGTTGATGTTGTGCCCTCCGAATCCCACGATGTGGGGGCTGGGTCCCAGGGAGAACCCGCCGACGACCCTCGTGGCGTCGTCGGTGGCTTCTCCGATCCAGAGGTGGTCCGGATCGACGGTCAGCTGGTCCGCGGTCAGGACTCCCATGCCCGGGCTGCCGAGGGTCACGATGTCGTCGGCCCGCAGGCCGCCCTTCTCGCTGTCCGCGACGCCGACTGCGAAGCTGCCGTAGCTGTGGGCGATGTAGCTGAGATGGGTCTTCGGTTCGCCGTGCGCCACCCTGAGGCCGTCGGAGAAGCGGCGCATGTCGTCGGCGGCGTCGAGGCCGCGCATGGGGTTCGCCGCCGCCGGGATGCTCTCCGGCGTGTCGTAGCCGAGGTAGGAGATCACGGCGACGGTTTCGCCTTCCTTCGTGTACGCCCCGGCATTCCTCTGCAGCTTGCGTATGTGGTCGATCTGCCCGGGAACACCCGGCAGCTCGGTGTTGGTCCCGGGCACGAAGACAGAGGTGTGGGTGGCCTTGTCCGGGTTGCCGGTCGAGACGATGGCGCGTCCGTCCCCGCCGTAGGCCTCGGGGTCGATGCCGAGGAGGAACATCTGGTGTTCCTCGTCCTTCGCGTCGGCCTTGTCCTCCAGCTTCTTCTTGATCTCGCCCAGCGCCGCCTTGCGCTTGTCGTACGTCGTCTGGTCGAGGCCGAGTGAGGCTGGAGTGCCGGCCTGGAGGGCGTCGAGTTTCTGGTCCAGCACGAGCCGGTTGGCCTCGTCCCGGACGATGGCCGGCAGGCCGTCCAGACTCCCGATCCTGGCCGCGTTCAGGGCGAGGTAGGTCTCCTGCTGGCCGGGCGTGAGGCCCTTCCACCACTCGGCGTTCTTCTGCGGGTCCTTGCCGTCCGGGAGGTAGGCCTCGGCCAGGCCCAGGTCCTTCCTCACGTCCGCGGCGTCGGTGCGCGTCTCGGCGACGGCCCCGTCCACCCTCCGGCCGTCCAGGATCTCCCCGCTCAGGCGCCCGAGGGCGGCGTTGCCCTGGTCGCTCGCCGCCTGGGCGTCCTTGAGCGCCTGGTCGATCCGGCTCTGGTAGCCGGCCTTGAGGCTCATGAGGTTGCGGCGTGCGGTCTGGGCGTCCGGGTCGTTGCGCTCCTCCGGGAGTTCCGGCGCAAGGTCGACCCTTCCGTCGGCCGAGACCGTCAGGCCGGAGTCCTGCGCGCGGTGTACCGCGTTCGCCAGGTTCGTCTGTGCCTGGTAGATCCGGTCGGCGACCGTGTTCAGCGTCAGCGCGACCGCCTCCGCCTCCACCCGGACGACGTCCAGCTGCTGCTCGGTCCGCGCCATGAACGGGAACGCCGCCTCGGCGTCGGCGCCCTGCCAGTGCTGGTGAAGCGGCCCGTTCGCCTGGTTGCGATGACGCGAGCCCACGGTCTCCGCGGTGTGTGCCAGCGCCTTCCAGTTCTTCGCGACGTCGCGCAGCCCTTGTGGGTCGAACTTCACCAACAACTCGTACACGTTGCTCACTGCTTCGCCCCCTGCCGGGCCCAGGCACCGGCCACCGCCTGCTCGTTGTGGCTGTGAGCATCGGCATTCGCGTCGAGGTTGGTCCCCGTGGCCGCGATCCGCCGCTGGAGCGCCGCGAGCGGCGCGCTCCAACTGCTCCCCAACCGCCCCAGTCCGGCGGCGACCGACCAACCGGCGAGCTGGCCGCTCGTCGTCGTGGCCGAGGTCAGCGCGGCTTGGACCGGCGTGCCCAGTTCCTCCGCGAGCCCCCTCACCACCTGGGCCGACGCGTGCAGTTCCTGCGGAACGACGTTGACGTCGGCCACCGCAATCTCCCCCCAGAGTCAAAGCTCGATGCGGTACCCAGCCGCACCGAAATGCGACACCACCATACGCTGCGCAATCGCTCGAACACGCAAAAGGTGGGATTCTTTCGGCCGTTTGCTGCAGGAAGGCCCCGGGCCTCGACCACTCCCGCTCGTCCGCCCGATCAAGGTCTTCGGTACTGAGCAGGCGCTCCCACTCCGGTCACTGTCGGGGCCGGCTTCCGCCACCGAGCCACACTCCCGGCGGCGACGTGCGACCGGCGGACTCTCCCGCTGAGGGCGCAGCTCGCCCCTTCAGCGGGCCCCACGCACACCACTCCCGCGCGAGATCCGGTGCGAGAAGCAGACGGATCACGGTGCGGTCATCGGGGCCGATGCGGGTGTTCAAGTGCGGGGTTGCGGCGGTTGAACGGCGTCGGAGGGTGGCGACCCTCGCGGCGCCCGGTGGCCTGACCGTTGGGCGCCAGCGCGGGCGAAAATGTGCGGGTCGCGCGGACGGGCCACCGAGTGGGTCTTCCACTCCCCCGGGACGCCCCGCCGGAGCGGGACCGCCGCGATGTGCGGCCCGCCCGCCCGCGACCGGAACCGCCTCCGTGGGCAAGAGCCGCGGTCGTGCCTCCGGGGGTGCCTCGATCTCTCGTGCCCGGTCAACGCGGTGCCCAGGATCCGACACAGGCGCCGACAGGCCCACCCGGCATCGTCGTGATCATTCTCGAGGCATCAGCTATGGCACACCCCCTCTCACTGTTGCGAACGGCGATCGGACTCTCCCAGCCGCAATACGACCGTGGTGAGTCACCCATGCCCTCCATCGCGGACGGGGCGGGTCGTCCTCGCGGGACGAACTCCGACGTGGGAGGGTTGGTGTCGCCCCTGGTGGGCAGGCGTAGACCGCACTCCGGCCGCCCGAAACAGCCGGGCATCTGCCGGGAAACGTTATTCTCCTATCACTGCTGGCGGGGGTGACCTGGGAAGGGGGCGGGGTGAGAGCGGCGCGGGCTTTGGCGACACTGGACGAGGTCGGTCTCGGTGACCACGTCTGCTGGCGGATGGGCCCCGCTGCCACGTTCGCCGACGCGCGGGCCTATCTGGCGGACGGCGCCCTGTACGGGGACAAGGTCGTGGTCATCGGTTCCCACGGCACCGCCGGGATCGAGCGTGACGGCAGTCCTTCCACCTCGGTGGTCCTCGATCTGCCGGACGCAATGGACATGGACAGGATGCTTGCCGCGGTGCGCAGGGAAGTCCACACCGCGACCCGCGAGGGCTTCCGGTCCGTACGGGTCCTCACCGAGCGGATGCCCCCGACGGCCGCCTCCGGGGCGGAGGAACTACTGGCCGGGGAGCTCAAACTCGACGAGTTCGCTTCGGAGAGCGGCGCCATGGTGGTGTGCGCGTTCCGGCCGTCGCGGTGGGACCGGACTACCCTGGACGGTGTGGCGTGCATGCATCCTCACGAGGTGGGCACACGTGCTGCGCGTCCGTCCTTTCGGATGTTCAGCACGGGCGCCAACAGGTGGAGCGTGGACGGCGTGGTCGACTCTGAGGGCGCGGCCGCGTTCAATGCCGCGGTCCGCGCCGCGGTCAGGAATTCGCCGATGGTGAAGCTGGGGTTCAACGATCTTGAGCTCATCGACGCTGCCGGCATGCAGGCTCTGGTCGAAGCGGCCCGTCACCTGCCGGGCCGCCGGATCGTCGTGGAAGGCGCCAACGAGACCGTGCACCTCTGCTGGGAGCTGGCGGGTTACGCGGCCGCCGACCTGCCGGTGGTGATGGCGACATGACCGCGACCGTACCCCCGACGTCCGACCGGGGCGAGAGCCCGTTCCGCCACGAGCTGTACCCCTATCGCGGGGACGCGGAGTTCCTGTCCGGGACCCTGGGATTCATCCACGAGGCCTTGGAGGCCGACGAGGCGGTGGTCGTCGCGGTCCCCTCGGACAAGACCTCGCTGTTGCGCGGCGAACTCGTCGACGAGCCCGCCGTCACCTTCGTCGACACGACGACGGCCGGGCCCAATCCCGGTCGGCACATCGCGGCCTGGTCGGCCTGGATGACCGAGCGGGGTGAAGGCGGCAGGCCGGTACGGGCCATCGGTGAGACCGCCTGGCGCCATGCGCGCAGCACAGCGCACCTCTCGGAGCTGCGGTACCACGAGTGGCTGCTGAACCGGGCCTTCGCGCGCAGCGCCACCTGGTCGATGCTGTGCCCCTACGACGCCGCCGACGACGACGAGGACGCCCTGCGATCGCTGTCGCTCTGCCATCCGATGATCCGCCGGGGCGACCGGAATGCGGCCAACGAGGAGTATCTGAGCGCCGAGGAGTACGCCTTCGAGGAGCTGGCCGGCCCGTGCGATCCCTTCCAGGAACTGAGCTACACAGAGGGTGACATGGCCGCGATCCGCGCGAAGGTGACGCAGTGCGCGACCGACGCGGGTGTCCTGCGGGACCGGTTGCCGAAACTGGCCGTCGCCGTCACGGAGATCGCGACGAACAGCATCCGCCACGGGGGTGGCCACGGCACCCTGCGCACCTGGGCCCAGGACGCGACGTTCCTCTGCGAGTTCCGTGACTCCGGCTACATCTCCGACGTGATGGCCGGCCGCAGCCGCCCCACCGCGGAACAGATCGGCGGGCGCGGCCTGTGGCTCGCCCACCAGCTCTGCGACCTCGTCGAGATCCGCTCCAGCCGCGCCGGGGGAACCACCGTCCGCCTGCACATGGACGCCCCCCGGCAGCAGTAGTGGACCGCCGGAGGCGGGCGGGGCGGCGTTGGGGGCACTGCTTCGCCGACGCCACCGCCTGGCGAGCGCTGACCGGGCCCTTCCGCCGCTGTCCGGCCCCGGAACTCAGGTCACCGGGACACAGATCTCGCACAAGTGGTTCTCGACCATGCGGGGAGCAAATCGCTCAATAATCGGCCGTGCCGAATCGAAACGGAATCCGGCGTCCGCCAGCGCCGGGAGCAGACCGGCCCAGGCGCGCGCCAGGGCCTCGGCCGTATGGGCCACGGTGCGGACCGCGTACCGCCCGCCCGGCAGCCACGCCTCCTCGATTCCGGCCCCGCCGATCCCGGTGTCCCGCGGCACGACGAGGCAGACGTCGTACCTGCAGTCCTCCGGCGCGACCACCCCCGGGTCGTCCTGCGCGATCCCGAGGACGACCGAGCCGTCCCGGAGCAGACCGCTCGCGGCGGCCCACCCCTTGAGGCGTTCCATCTGCTCCTGGTTCCCGGCCCCGTACGGTCCCACACGCCTCATGCAGGCGACCTTGAATTCCGGAACTTCCTCCACCGAAAACATCCCACCACCCCGTCCCTCGGCCAATTCCGAGGCAACCGTAACAGGGTATGAAAATGCTTCTCGCCGGAATTCAACCGACGGCGGACAGCCCGGCGGGCGCACCGGACCGGCGCCGTCAAGGGCTGTCGCCCTGCCAGTCCCAGCGGCGCCGGTCCGCGGGGCGCCGGCGGTAGTGGGCGCGGCCGCCGGCACCGAACGCGCCGAGTTCGGTGGCCAGCGCCGCGCCGTGGTCGAGCCGCTCGGCGTCCCAGCCGGTGACGTCCAGGAGCAGCCCGTCGAGCGGGCCGCCGACCAGTTCCCGGTACTCGTGCCCGGGGCGCGGCCCGGGGTCCGGGTCGTCGTGGTCGGCCCCGTACACACGGCCGCGCAGCAGTGCCTCGTCGTCCATGCCGCCAGCATCCCAGCCGGGACCGACACCGGGCCGGACGGTGGTCCCGTGAACCGTCAGGCGTGACGGAACGGTCCCCCGGGCGAGGCAACGGTCTCCGCAACGAGGCGGCGGAGGCGGGCGGGTGACGGGACCGGGCGTTATTGCGCGCCGCGGGGAGGCAGCCGTTCGGTGATCCGGTCGAACAGGTCCGTCAGCGGCCCGCTGACCTCGCGGCCGAACTCGGTCAGCCCGTAGGTGACCTGAGGCGGTGTCGTCGGCTCCACCTCCCGCCAGACCAGGCTGTCCTGGACCAGGGCGCGCAGCGTCTGGGCGAGCATCTTCTCGCTGATGCCCTGGATGCTGTCGCGCAGCTCGTAGAACCGAAGGTCGTTGCTCCGCAGGGAGATCAGCACCCAGACGCCCCACCTGCTGGTCACGTGGTCGACCACGTCACGGGCGGGGCAGTCGGTGTGAAACACCTCATACCGGCGGCCTTCCCCGGCCTGCCTCAGCTGCGCGCCTTCCCTCATGTCCGGAGCTTACCTCCGGGTACGTTCTTACGAGAAGTAAGCCTCTTTCCTAACGTCAGTTGCCGCAGTGCACAACGAACCAGGAGCTGAACATGATCGTGGTGACCGGGGCTACCGGGAACGTGGGCCGACCGCTGACGCAGGCGCTGGCCGAGGCGGGCGAGCAGGTGACGGCGGTGTCGCGGCGCGCGGCGGCGGTACCGGCCGGAGTCCGGCACGTGGTGGCCGACCTGGCCGAGCCGACAAGCCTCGCGCCCGTGCTGGACGGGGCGAAGGCTCTGTTCCTCCTGCTGTCCGGCGACCTGCACGCCGCCGGGGCCAGGCCGGCCGACATCGTCGGCCAGGCCGCGGCCGCCGGGGTCCGCCGGGTCGTCCTGCTCTCCTCGCAGGGCGTGGCGACCAGGCCGCTCGATCCGTCACGGGTGGCGATGCGCGCGGTGGAGGACGCGCTGAGGGAGTCCGGCCCGGACTGGGCCGTCCTGCGTCCGGGCGGCTTCGCCTCCAACTCCTTGGCCTGGGCGGAGTCCGTGCGCACCGAGGGGACGGTCGCCGCACCCTTCGGCGACGTGGGGGTGCCGGTCGTCGACCCGGTGGACATCGCCGGGGTCGCGGCGGCCTGCCTGCTGGACGACCGGCACACCGGCCGGGTGTACGAGCTGACCGGACCGGAGGTGATCACGCCACGTCGGCAGGCGGCGGCGATCGCCGCCGTGCTCGGCTCCCCCCTGCGGTTCCACGAACTCACCCGCGAGGAGGCCAGGGCCACGATGACCCGGTTCGTCCCGGTGGAACTCGCCGACGACACCCTGGACATCATCTCCGCCCCGAACCCGGCCGAACTGCGGATCAGCCCGGACGTCGAACGAGTCCTCGGCCGTGCCCCGCACCCCTTCGCCGCGTGGGTCACCCGCAACATCGCCGCGTTCCGCTGAGGCTCGACCCACCCGCACTGCCCGCACCACCCGGGCGCCTCGCGCGGCAGCGACCGCACGAGGCGCCCGCCTCCGCCGGCCACCACCACACCGCCACAGCGCCACCGCCGCCCGCTCGGGCGGGGTCAACCGCTCCATCATCACCAGGACGGCCAGCGACACCGCGTCCCGCTGCTCCGCCGTCTCCATCGGCCCGAGCGCCCCGCCGTCGGTCCGGACCGGCTCCGGCAGCCACGGTCCGACGTACTCCTCGCGTCGGGCCCGCGCCGACGTCAGCCGGTTCAGACACAGGTTGGTGGTCACCTTGGCCAGCCACGGCCCCGGCGCGGCGATCCGTTCCCGCTCGGCCCCGTGCCACCTCAGGTAGGCGTCCTGCACGGCGTCCTCGGCCTCCGCCGCCGACCCGAGCAGCCGGTACGCCAACGAGAACAAGCGAGGCCGGTGTGCCTCGAACTCCTGAGCCTTCTCCATGGGAGCACACGCTAAATGATCACTCCCGGGAACCGGTACCTCGGCGGCGGACCGCCCGCGCGAGCGGAGCGGCGGAGGAGCCCGCGCCGGGCGACCGAACCGGGCGGATCACGCGACCCGGTCGGGACGCGGCCGGAGCTGGGCGCTGAGCACCGTCCCACCGGAGAGACCGGCGGGGTCGACACCCGCACCGAGCCCCTCGGCGAGACGGTAGAAGAGGCCGCGCATGCCCAGCGGTCCGGTCTCCCCAGTGTCCGGGCAGGCGCCCAGCGCCCGCAGTTCGGCGTCGAAGCGGTGGGGGTCCCGGCCGGTGCGGTGCCGGGGCTCGATGCCGAGGAGGGTGTGCAGACCGGTGACCAGCTGCCCGTCCTCCGCGTAGCGGAAGTCCACCAGGGGCTTCTCGTTGGCGTGCAGGGACAGCGCCACCGTCCCCGCCGAGAGCTCACCGAGCAGGCCGTCGTCCTCGACGCACAGCCAACTGCCGTGCTCCCAGACCCACGCCCACGCCCCGTACCGTCCGGCGGTCACCACATAGGCGTCGTCCTCGTAGAGGAGGTCGTCGAACTCGTCCCTGAACTCCTCCTGGGTGCGCTCGGCCAGCGTGTCGGGGTCCGCGCCCATCCGCTCCAGGAGCCCGCGCGCGGTGAGGTCACGGGCGAAGGTGACGCTCAGCAGCGGCAGGTCCGTCCCGTACATCCAGCTCAGGCCACTCATCCGTAGTCCCTCCGTGCAGCGGTCGGCTCTCACCGCGAGGCTAGACGGCGGGTACGACAGTCCGGCCCCTGCCGGGTCGGGGCACGGGCCGCACGCCGTGTCGTCCGGGTACCGCCCGGCCCCCTTCCTTGCCACTCTCGTCGGCCCTCCCACGGACAACGGACAGCGGACAACGGACAGCAGCGCCCACGCCCGACGTCGCCCGCCCCACCACCGTCGGGTGGGTCGGCGCGGCGGTCAGGCCCGGTCGACGAGGAGGGCGGTTCCGTCGAGGATGCGGTTCAGGCCGAAGTCCAGCGGGTCCTCGACCCGGGGGGCGAAGGCTCCGGCCGCGATGGCGGCGGCGAGGGCGGGGTAGCGGTGGGCGTGGCGGTCGAGGGTGTCGGCGGCGAGGCGGTTCCACTCCTGCTCCCCCTCCTCGTCACGGTCGACGAGTTGCTGGGCGAGGTTGCGGATGTGGCCGATGACCAGGAGGACGGTGTCGTGCTGCTGGGCGGCGGACAGTCCGGTCGGGGCCAGCACGGCCAGGGCGGCGTCGAGCCAGGCCAGTTGGTTGGGGCCCATGAGCTGGCGGCGCATGGCGGTGGCGGTCAGGATCCAGGGATGGCGGCGGTAGAGCGCCCAGCACTGGCGGGCCCACTCGGTGAGCCCGGGGCGCCAGCCGGCGGACCCGGCGACGGCCTCGGACGGTACGCCGAGGGCGGAGTCCACCATCAGGTCGACCAGTTCGGCCTTGCCGGGGAAGTACCGGTACAACGCCATGGTGGTGACGCCGAGTTCGGCGGCGACACGCTGCATGGAGACCGCGTCCAGGCCTTCGGCGTCGGCGACCTCGATGGCGCCGGCCACGATCCGCCCAGCGGTCAGTGACGGCTTCGGCCCGCGCCGGGGCTGGTCCTGCTCATTCCACAGCAGCGCCAGGCTCACCTTCGGGTCGCGCTTCTTCTCCCTGCCGGCGGCCATGCGGGCTCCTCACTGCGTGCGACCGGTCGACCGGCCGCTCCCTCTCGTCGGCGGCCGCCGCTTCTCGTTGACGACGCCTCAGAACTGTGTATAACATAAACTCAATTGCTTATTCGATACACAGTTAAGGAGAGCCAGCCATGCTCGACACCGTTCTCGTCGCCACCGCCGTCGCCACCGCCGTCGCCGCCACACCCGTCGCCCTCCTCCTCGGCCACCGCCGGATCAGGCAGGCCGCGAACGCCCGGCTGATGCGGATCACCGCCCCCGACGGCGTCGACGAGCAGGAGTTCGTCCGCATCGGCGGGATCGAGCAGTGGATCTCCATCCGAGGAGAGGACCTGGCCAACCCGGTGATCCTGGAGATCCACGGCGGGCCCGGCGCCTCCAACGCGATCTACGGGCCCCGTACCCGGGCCTGGGAGAAGCACTTCACGATCGTCCGCTGGGACATGCGCGGCACCGGCAAGACCCTCGGCCGCTCCGGCGCCGACCACCAGGGCGAACTCGGCTTCGCCCGGATGTACCAGGACGCCGTCGAGGTCACCGACTTCGTGCGCGCCCGGCTCGGCGTCGACCGGGTCGTCCTGGTCGCCAACTCCTTCGGCAGCGCCTTCGGACTGCGCCTGGCCCGCCAGTACCCCGACCGCTATTGCGCCTACGTCGGCACGGACCAGAAGATCCACGACGCCGACGGTGACGACGCCGACCACCTCGCCCTGCTGGCCCGGCTGCGCGCCGCGGGCAAGCGCAAGGAGCTCGCCGCCGTCGGGGCGATCGACCGTGACCGCCGGACGTGGACCGCCGAGCAGTACGGCACCTACGCGAAGATCGCCGCCACCACCGACCCGCTGACCTTCAGCACCATGAAGTCCGTGGTCATGAAGTCGCTCTGGTTCTCCCCGCTGCACTCGCTGAGCGAACTCGGCACCCTCGGCAAGGGGATGAAGCTCTCCGAGCAGATCCTCCCCGACACCGCCGGCTTCGACGACCGGGCCGACGGCACCTGCTTCGAGCTGCCGTTCTTCGTCTTCCAGGGCGACCAGGACGTGCTCAACCCGACCGACCGCGCCCGGTGCTTCCTCGACGACGTGCAGGCGCCGGTCAAGGAGTTCGCCCTGATCAGGGACGCCGGCCACTTCGCGTCCTTCCGCCACCCCGACCAGTTCCTGCACCTGATGCTCACCAAGGTCCGGCCGGTCGTCGCCACCGCCGGGCTCCACGCCGCGGGCCGGTGAGGCAGCCGGGGAGACGGGTCTTCCGCGCGCACTCGGGTGCGGGCCCGCGACAGCTTCTATGATCTTCGGCATGGCAACCCGACTTGTGCAGATCAACATGAAGGCCCGGGACGACTCCGCGCTCGGCCGGTTCTGGGCGGAGGCGCTCGGCTGGGGCCTCGACAGCGAGGGGCCCGGCGTGACCAACCTCGAACCCGTCGGCTTCAGCTACCCCGACCCCACGGCCGTCTGCATCGACCTCATTGCCCGGCCGGAACCCAAGACGGTCAAGAATCGGGTGCACCTCGACCTGGCCACCACCTCGACGGCCCATCAGACGGAGCTGGTCGCACGGCTGCGGGACCTCGGCGCGACGCTCGCCGACGTCGGCCAGGGCGACGTTCCCTGGACCGTCATGGCCGACCCGGAGGGCAACGAGTTCTGCGTCCTGGAACCCCGCCCGGTCTACCGGGACACCGGGCCGATCGCCGCGGTGGTGGTCGACTGCGCCGACCCGCGGGCGATGGCCCGGTTCTGGGGCGAGGCGATGGACTGGACGCTGCACGAGGTCACCGACGACTACGCGACCATGCGCTCCGCCGCAGGCGTCGGCCCCTACCTGGAGTTCATCCGCACCCCCGACACGAAGAGCGGGTGGAACCGCGTCCACCTCGACCTCCGCCCCTACCGCGGTGACGACCACGCGGCGGAGGCGGACCGGCTGCGCGCCCTGGGCGCCACCGACCCCGGTATCGACCAGTCCGAGATCCACTGGACGATCCTGGTCGACCCGGAAGGCAACGAGTTCTGTCTCCTCAGCCCCGGCTGACTCCGGCCGAGGCCCGACCGGCTCCGACCGGCCCGGAGAGCGCGGGCGTCCGCCGCACCCGGGTGGCGGACGCCGGCAGGACCGGGGACCGGCCGGCGCCGGGCCGGCGCGGCCTCGCCCGCGCGAGGGGCGGGCGCCGCTCCACCCGATCGCCGAGGCCCTGCTGCGCGGGGCGGCGGCGGGGCAGGCTAGTTTACTCTGGTGAGTCTCCTCGATGATGTGGCCGAGCACGACAGCTGGCGATGCTGGGTGTGCGACGAACCGGTCGACCCCGACAAGTCGGTGAACGACCCGCGCGGGCCCAGCGTTGACAGCCGGACCGCCGACCGGAAGGCCAAGGTCGCCGAGCGGCTCGCGCACCGCGGGTGCAACTCCCGCAAGGGCGCGGTCAAGGTCGTCATCGCCTGGCCGGACCGCCTGTACGTGGTCGAGCCCGCGCCGCTGATCGCCGTGGCCGCGAGGCTGGAGCGCAAGGGCGGCCGCGAGATGGTGGGCCGCTGCCCGACCAGGCAGGACGCCCAGGAAGCCGCGGACTGGCTGGTGGACCGGTTCTCCCGGCTGGTACCGGACCTGCCGGTGACCGCCCACATCGAGCCGGGCGGCGGCCAGTTCCTCGTCACCCTGGCCACCGGCCGGCGCTGACCGGGGATCACCGGCACGAGCGTCACAGGCCGAACCAGCGCCCGGGCGGGGCCCGTCCGGACGGTCCGGCGGCTCAGGCCGTCCGGGCCGCCTTGAGCACCTGGGCCGACGTGCCCACGCCGCCCTGCGAGTAGCCGGCGATCAACAGGCGCAGCGCCCGCTCGGTCGCCCCGTCCGCCGGGGTGAGCACCATCAGCCGCCGTCCCGGCTCCCGGGGCGGCGCCGACCACGACGGTGGCACGGAGCACCGGGAGCCGCTTCCACACCGGGAGCCGCGTCTAGAGGAGGCCCAGGTGGGGCTCGACGCCGGCCCCGTCGCAGCTGGCGTCCCACAGGCGCCCGGCGACGGCCGGATCGGTCATGTGGGCCCGCGCGGGCTCCAGCCGCGGCGCGCCGCGCAGGCCGAAGGCCCTGGGTCCCCACAGCTGCCCGCCCCGCACCCGCGGGTCCAGGACCGCCCGGACGATCGGCCACGCCCCGGCGTCCTTGCCCTGGAGCAGCAGCCCGGCGGGCACCGCGCGCAGCCGGGTGCCCCGGGACGCCGCGTGCACCCCCGGGCGGCTCGGGGTCAGGGAGTCCAGGGCGCCGCCAGGGTGGGCCACCACGCTGAGCAGGGTGCTGCCGCGGGCGCGCAGGCGCCGGTCCAGCTCGAAGGCGAAGGACATCTGCGCCAGCTTCGACCGGCCGTAGGTGCGCCCGGGGCGGTAGTCCCGGAGCGACTGGAGGTCGTCCGGGTCCAGCCGCTCGGAGCGCGCCGCGAAGCTCCCCACCGTGACGATCCGGGCGGCCGGCGCCGCAGCCAGCAGGGGCGCCAGCACCCGGGTCAGCGCGACGTGGCCGAGGTGGTTGACCCCGAACATCAGCTCGTGACCGTCCTCCGTCGTCCGCCGCGGCGGGTCGTCGAGCGCGACACCGGCGTTGTGGACCACCGCGTCGAGGCGGTCGAGCCCGAGGCCGTCCGCGACACCGCGCACGGACGCCAGGTCGGCGAGGTCCAGCGGAAGGTGGCGCAGCCGGGCACCGGGAACGCGCGACCGGATCGCCGCCATGGCGGCACCCGCCCTCCCCCGGTCCCGGCAGCCGAGCACCACGACGGCCCCGGTCGCGGCGAGCTGCTCCGCGACGAAGTAGCCGATCCCGGCGTTGCCTCCGGTGACCAGGAAGGACTTGCCGGCGGCGGACGGCAACCGGTGGACGTCCCACGGCGGGCTCAGGGGTGCGGGGGTCATGACGAGTGGCTCCTTCGACTGGGGGAGGTGTGCGGACGGCGGCGCCGACCTGACCCATCACACAGCGGCCGACTCACCGATCACTGATAGATCGCCGTCATCACCGACAACCCCCCGTCACCTCCCCGAACGCACCGCCGGGCACGGTGCCTCGGCCGGCGGTCGAGCACCGCTCGGAGGCGGCTGATCCCCCGGCCGCCCCCACCGCCCCCACCGCGGCCGCGAGGCCGTCGGTCACGACTCGCTGGGAGCGTCCTCGCCGCCGGTGCGGGCGGCGGCGAATCGCCATGCCTCGATGTCGCGGTAGCAGATCGGCCCGGGGCCGCGGCCGATGTTGCTGCCGACGAGGTGGAGGCGTTCGGTCCGCCAGGACCGGCCCACGAACCCGGCGAGTCCGGCCGCGGCCTGCGGCACGCTGGTGGGGTCGTCGCGGCGGGACCGTGCCAGCGTCAGATGGGGACGCAGGGGGCGTTCCGTGAACGCGATCCCGCAGGACCTGATCACGCTCCGGACGTCGGCGGCGAGCAGGTGCAGTCCGTCCAGGTCGCCGTCGATCCCGCTCCACAGCAGGCGCTGGTCGAAGTGGCCGCCGCCCCGCAGGCCCAGGCGCAGAGCCGGGCGGGACGCGGCCTGGCCGGCCAGTGCCGACCGCAGCAGCGGCACCGCCGTGGCGGGCAGTTCGCCGAGGAAGGCCAGGGTGATGTGCCAGTCCTCGATCCGGTTCCACCGCAGCCGCGGGTACCCGGCGTAGGCGGGTCGCAGGGCCCGGGCCAGTTCGTCCTTGGCATCGTCGGGCGGGGCCAGCGCCACGAAGACGCGCAGGGTCGAGGGCTCGGGTCGATCGTCCACGAGGGGGCAGGGTAGCCGAGGCCGGTCGGCCCGCGCGCGCCGGGGCGAGGGTGCGTGGCGGGACGGGCGCGGCTCGGGCGTTCGCGTCACCGGGCCGGTCGTGACCCCGCCTGACGAGACGAAGCCGGTCAGCCTCACCCTGCCGGGCACCGGCGCCCTGCCCGTCACGGACGGCGGCGGCTCCCCGGTGGAGGTCGGCCCGATCGGAAGCGCCGGCCAGGGCGACTGACGCACCCACCGGGCGCACCGCCGAAGGCCGTCCGGCCGGTGCGCCGCCGGCCGGCCCGCGTCCGGGGCCGACCGGGGTCACGGCTCCACGTAACCTCTTCCTGTGCCCGACTCCCGCCTGCTCCGCGTCGCCGTCCTCGTCCTGGAGGGCGCGAAACCGCTCGATGTCGGCATTCCCGCCCAGGTCTTCACGACCCGCGCGAGCATGCCGTACGAGGTGCGGGTGTGCGGGGCCGCGCCCGGTCCGGTGACCGGCGGCGACGGCCTGTCGTACCTCGTCGCCCACGGCCTCGACGCGCTGGCGTGGGCCGACATCGTCTTCGTCCCCGGGTACCGGTTCCCGGGCCGCGACGACCCGCCGCGGGCCGTCGTGGACGCGCTGATCGCCGCCCATCACCGGGGCGCGCGGCTCGCCGCCATCTCGACGGGCGCCTTCGCGCTCGCCGCCACGGGCCTGCTCGACGGCAAGCGCGCCACGACGCACTGGCACTACGCGCGGGCGCTCGCGGCGAAGCACCCGCTCGTCCAGGTCGACGAGAACGTCCTGTTCGTCGACGAGGGCAGCGTCCTGACGTCCGCCGGCGCGGCCTCGGGCATCGACCTGTGCCTGCACATCCTGCGCGGCGACCTCGGGGTGGCCGCGTCGAACCACGCGGCCCGGCGCCTGGTCGCCGCCCCCTACCGCAGCGGCGGCCAGGCGCAGTACGTGCCGCGCAGTGTGCCCGAGCCGCTCGGCGAGCGGTTCGCCGCCACCCGCGAGTGGGCGCTGCACCGGCTCGGCGAGCCCCTCACCCTCGAACTGCTCGCCCGGCACGCCGCGGTGTCACCGCGCACCTTCTCGCGGCGCTTCGTCGACGACACGGGGTACACACCGATGGAGTGGGTCATGCGGGCCCGCCTCGACCGGGCCCGTGAGCTGCTGGAACGCTCCGAGCGGCACATCGAGCAGATCGCCGCCGACGTCGGTCTGGGCACCGGTGCCAATCTGCGGCTGCACTTCCGTCGCATCCTCGGCACGACGCCGAGCGAGTACCGGCGCACCTTCACCGCCCAGCAGTCCTAGGAGCAGCGGCCGGGCCGTTCCACGCGGGGTGTTCCGGGTCTACGGCGCCCCGGCCGGGGGCGGGCCGGAGGCGCCGACGGCCTGGGCGCAACGCGTGGCGAGGTGCGCGAGCGCGCTCCCGAGTTCGGGCGGCCCGACGACCTCGAGGTCGGCGTCGAAGCTGCCCAGGGCGGCGGCCGGGCCGGTCCAGGCCCAGGATCCGAGGACGAGTCGCAGCGGTCGGGGCCGAGCGCTTCGACGATCCCGTCCCGGGCGAAGCCGGCGACGGTGGGGGCGGGAAGGCCGAGCACGACCTCGCCTCGTCGCCTTCCTGGACGACGGCCGGGGGGCCGGCTCGGGTCACCTTCGAGGACGGGTGGGCTGGCGTGATCCTTTTGAACCGTGGCAATCACGCCGCTGTCGTGAGCGGGCGCCGTACGCGAGATTTGGTGGTGAACCGAAGGGACACCACTCATGACGCGCATCGCCATCAACGGATTCGGCCGCATCGGACGCAATGTGCTGCGTGCGCTGCTGGAACGTGACAGCGACCTGGAAATCATCGCGGTCAACGACCTCACGGAGCCCGCCATCCTGGCGCGGCTGCTCGCCTACGACACGACGGCCGGCCGGCTCGGCCGCCCGGTGACCGTCGACGGGAACGCCCTCGTCGTCGACGGCCGCCGCATCACGGTGCTCGCCGAGCGTGAACCCGCGCAGCTGCCGTGGGCCGAGCTCGGCGTGGACATCGTGCTGGAGGCGACCGGTCGCTTCACCTCGGCCGGGGCCGCCCGCGCCCACCTCGCCGCCGGCGCGAAGAAGGTCCTGGTCAGCGCACCGTCGGACGGTGCCGATGTGACGCTGGCGTACGGGGTCAACACCGACGCCTACGACCCGGCCGCGCACACGATCGTCTCGAACGCCTCCTGCACGACCAACGCCCTCGCGCCACTGGCCGCGGTGCTCGACGACCTCGCCGGCATCGAGCACGGCTTCATGACGACGGTGCACGCCTACACGCAGGAGCAGAACCTGCAGGACGGCCCGCACCGCGACGCCCGCCGGGCCCGTGCCGCCGCCGTCAACATCGTGCCGACCACGACCGGCGCCGCCAAGGCGATCGGCCTCGTGCTGCCGAACCTCGACGGCAAGCTGTCGGGCGACTCGATCCGCGTGCCGGTGCCGGTGGGCTCGATCGTCGAGCTCAACACCACCGTCACCCGCGACGTGACGCGCGACGAGGTCCTCGCCGCGTACCGCGCCGCGGCGCAGGGGCCGCTCGCCGGCATCCTCGAGTACTCGGACGACCCGCTCGTGTCGTCCGACATCACGGGCAATCCGGCCTCGTCCATCTTCGACTCGGCCCTGACCCGCGTCGACGGCCGACACGTCAAGGTGGTCGCCTGGTACGACAACGAGTGGGGCTTCTCCAACCGCGTGATCGACACGCTCCAGCTCCTCGCCGCCAACTGACGGCGAGTCAGCCACCGCGAAACGCTCGACCGGGATCTCCCGGTCGAGCGTTCCGCACGCGCGCACCCGACAAGCAGCGGACGAACGGGCCGGCCCCGCTCAGTAGGTGAAGTGGGTCGAGTGCCCGGTGGATGTTCCGCCCGCCCGGTCCGGTGTCAACCCGTCGGCGGTCGTCGGGGGTTGCGGATCACCCCGCAGGGATCGGGCCGAGGTAGGTGCCGCCGGAGACGTCGAGGGTCTGGCCGGTCACCCAGCGGCTCCGCGGCCCCGCCAGGAAGCCCACCACATCGGCGACGTCCTCCGGTTCGCCGATCCGTCCGAGCGCGGTGATCGACTCCAGTCCGGCCACCGCCTCGGGAGCGCCCGTCCACCCGGCGGTCATGTCGGTCAGCACCACCCCGGGTTCGACCGTGTTCACGGTGATCCCGCGCCGGCCGAACTCGTTGGCGAGCGACGGGCCGAGAGCGGCCAGCGCCGCCTTGGTCACGGTGTAGCCGATCTGGAGGGGGCTCGCGATCCGGGTGGCCGCCGAACCCACGTTGACGATCCGGCCGCCGTCCCGCAGCAGGGGCAGCGCCCGCTGGATCACGAAGATCGGCGTGCGCACGTTGACCGCGAGCAGCCGGTCCAGCTCCTCCTCGGTGAGCTGCCCGATCGAACTGGCCGAGTGGACACCCGCGTTGTTGACCAGGATGTCCAGACCGTCGGCGCCGTGCTCGGCCAGCCCGGCGGTCAGTCCCTCGAACAGCCGGTCCACCGCGCCGCTTTCGCCGAACCCGGCCCGCACCGCGAACGCCACACCGCCGGCCTCGGCGATGAGCGCCACCGTCTCGTCGGCGGCCGCTCGGTTCGCACCGTAGTGGACCGCGACCAACGCCCCCTCGGCGGCGAGCCGTCGGGCGACGGCGCGCCCGATCCCGCGCGAGCCGCCCGTCACCAGGGCGGCCTTGCCGTCCAGTTCCCCCACGTCGTCTCCCCCCGTCGGCGTCCCGGCCGGAACCGGGGCCGGTCTCGAAGCAAGGTCCGGAGTTCCGCCCCCTCGAAGGGGCGAAGATGTCCGGGATCGGCTCGTGCCGACCGATGGGCCCACCCTCTGGACCGCACTGTACGGGAGGTTCGAGGACGAAGTCCGGGGAACGCGGAGGCCGGGCCACCCGGCGGCGGGGGGCGGGCTGTCCGCAGCGGTGGCTCCGGACGCACCGGCGATGGTGCCCCACGGGTCGGCCGGAGTCCCGGGCCGAGGTCCCGGGCCGGAGTCACGGGCCGAAGTCACGGGCCGAACCCGCAGGCCAGAGTCACGGCCTGAGACCCTCGGGCGGCCGGTCCCGAATCCACCCGACCAGGTCCTCCCCACCGGCTCCGGAGGGTGACCGGCACCGACCCCGGCGGTGGGCCGAACGGGTGAACCGCAGGCTTTCCCGCCGCCGACCACCCGCCACCCACCGTGTCGCCGCCAGCACGGGTACCCCCGTTCCCGGGGCCCGCTCGCCGACACCGGCAACGCTCCGTCGCCCCCACGGCCGCAGCCCCATCCAGGCGGTGGCGCAAGCGGGTTCATGAGGCCGGTGACGCTGAGCGAACGTCATGCGGGAGGCCGTTTCGGCCCGGCCCCGATGGCAAGGCGCTCCTCAGACCCATGGAGGAGGCGTAACTGATGATCACCGAACAGCAGATCCGTACCGTCCTCGACCACCCGGTCCACGATGCCGACGGCCACCGCATCGGCAAGGCCGACCACCTGTTCCTCGACGACACGACGGGCAAGCCGGAGTGGGTGAGCGTCAAGACCGGATGGTTCGGGACGAGCGAGTCGTTCGTCCCGATCCGCGATGCCCGGATCGTCGACGACCACCTCGAAGTGCCCTACCCGAAGGCCACCGTCAAGGACGCGCCCAACGTCGACGTCGACGGCGGCAACCACCTCTCCGCCCAGGAGGAGCACCGTCTGTACGACCACTACGGCATCGCCTGGGACAACGCCTGGCACGAGGCCAACCAGCCCGGCGACGGCGGGTGGGCCCACTCCGGGGACGGGACCGCGGCCACCGGCGCGGCAGGCGCTGCCGCCGCCACCGCGGGTACGGGCGCCCGGGCGGGCACCGCGGCCGACCAGGACGACGCGATGACCCGCTCCGAGGAACGGATGACCGTCGGGACCGAACGCCACGAGGCCGGCCGCGCCCGCCTGCGCAAGTACGTCGTGGAGGAGCAGCAGCAGCGGACCGTACCGGTGCGCCACGAGGAGGTCCGCGTCGAACGCGAGCCGATCACCGAGGCCAACCGGGACGCCGCACTCGCCGGTGAGCCCATCGGCGAAGCCGAGCACGAGGTCGTGCTGCACGAGGAACGGCCGGTGGTCCGGACCGAGGCCGTGCCGGTGGAACGGGTGCGGCTGACCACCGAGGAGCTCGTCGAGCAGGAGACCGTGACCGGCACGGTCCGCAAGGAGCGGATCGAGGCGGAGCTGCCCGAGGACCCGCCCGCGACGGGCAAGGACCGGCGCCGCTGAGCCACCCGCGCCGCTGAGCGCGGTACCGCCGTCCCGACGGGCACGTGAGCAGAACGCGCGGGCGGGCACGGCCGGGGTCCTGGTGACCCCGGCCGTGGGCGGCGGCCCGCCCCCCCCCCCCGGCGGGCCGGGCCCGCGCGCGCCCGGGCGCCGGGCCGGGGGTGCGGGGGCCCCCGGCGGCCCCCGCCTGCCCTCCCCCGAGCCGGGCCGAGCCGGGCCGAGCCGAGCCGGGCAGCCGGGCAGCCGGGCCGAACCGGGCGGGTCGGCTAGTTGGGGGCGGCGGCCATCGAGGTGACCGCCTCCGCCACGCTGGACCGGTAGATGCCCATCTGCGGGTTCAGGACCCGTGCGCCGTTGCCGAGCGGGAAGTTCCGGGTGTTGGCGAGCGGCATGTTGGTGTCGTCGTCGACCAGCACGTTGAGCTCGTTGATGCCGGGGACGGTGCCCGTGGTGGCACCGCTCGGGTCGAGGTCGATCACCGCGTAGGCGCTCTGGCCCGCCGGGACGGCGAACCGCGCCGTGCCGCTCGCGAGCACCGGCTTGATGTTCTTGCTCCGGTCGGCGGCGGTGGAGTTGCCCAGGTCGACCCCCGGGGTGGAGCTCAGGCTGCAGGCGGCCGTACCGCTGTTGCGTACCTCGATCACCCACTGGGTCGGGGCCCCGGCCCGGGCCGTCGCGTGGATCGCCAGGCTGTCGATGGCGCACGGGCGGGCGGCGGCGCCGGCACTCCCGCCGTCGGGCCGGGTGCCGCTCGACGGGCTCACCCCGGACGGCGTGTGCGACGCCGCTCCGGTGGCCGGCGCGCTCGTCCTGGGCGCACCGGTGGCACCGGGCACCGAGGGGGCACCGACGGCCGGCGCGCCCGTCGCGGAGGGCGCCACGGCCACCGCGGTGGTCGCGGGCGCCGTCGAGCCGCCGGCCGCTTCGGTGTTCTCGGGCCCGCAGGCGGTCAACGCGAGACCCGCCCCGGCGACGAGCACGACGGAGACGAGCAGCGGACGGCGGCGGCGGACGAACATGGTGGCTCCCCGATGGTGGCGCGTACTGAACGGTGTTCGGACACACCACAGGACGACCGGCCGACCGCGAATGGTGGCATGCGCAGCGTCACAATCATGAGGACAGGACGGCGACGGAACCGTGACATTCGGTCGGGTACAACGCAGTTGACAGGGCGCCACCTCTCGGCAACCCACCCTTCCGGTGGGGGCGGATCGGCCCGCCCCCACCGCACGGCCGCCGCCGTCCGCACTCCGAGGTCCGAGGTCCGAGCGGCGGCGCAGGTCAGTCGTCCCGGCCCTGCTCCTGTCCCTGGTCGCCGCCGTCGCCGTGGTGCCCGGTGGTGCGGGCGTAGACCTGGTAGTCGGTGTGTTCCGGGCCGCCGGGGCCGGTCAGCAGATTGCCGCTGGTCGAGCCGAACACCACCGTGTCGCCGCGGGCGTCCACGGCCGGGTCGACCGACGATCCGTTGCCGAGCGAGCCGTCCGGCGCGGTGGAGACCCGCTCGGTGCGGCCGGTGCGCAGATCGTGGCGGTAGACGTCCCAGCCCGCGTGCTGCGGGCCCGCCACCAGGTTGTCGGCGGCGGAGGAGTAGTACACCCAGCGGTTGTCGGCGGTGATCCGGCCGTGGTCGGAGGAGCCGACCGAGGCGGTGCCGGGAAGGCCACCGCTGATCTTCGTGACGGTGCCCTTCCCGAGGTCCCGGACGTACAGCACGGTGTGGTACCGGTGGCCGTTGGTCGACCCGCCGGGCTCGGGCAGGGCGTAGATCGCGCGCCGCCCGTCGGGGCTGATCGTCGCGTCGAAGCTCGCGTAGCCGAGCGTGCCGTCGGGGGCGAGGCTGGCGGCGGAGATCCGGCCGGACGCCACGTCGTACGTGTAGTAGACACCGGTCGTCGGCCGGGCCAGACCGGGCCGGGCGCCGCGGGGCAGGTCCGCGCCGCTGCCCGGGGCGAGTTCCACGTCGGCGGCGGGACCGGCGGCGCCGGCCGCGGGCGCGGGGGTTCGGTCGGCGGGGGTCTGGTCGGCGGGGGTTCGGTCGGCGGGGGTCTGGTCGGCGGGCAGCAGGTTGCCTGCCAGCGAGGTGAAGCCGACGGTGCGGCCGTCCGCGCTGATCGTCGGGTTGAGGGACATGCTGTCGCCCGGCTTGCCGTCCACGCCGCGGGTCACCAGGCGGGTCTTCCCCGTCCAGCGGTCGGTGACGTAGATGTTGTAGTCCCAGGTGTAGGGCCTGGCCAGCGAGGCGCCGTCGCCCTGGGGGGCCGGGACGAGGTCGGTCCGGCTGGAGACGAACGCCACGTAGCGGCCGTTCGCGCTGACCGAGGGCGCGTACGAGGCGTGGAACCGGTCGGTGTCGGTGCTGACCGGTCCGCCGCTGATCAGTTCGGTGCGGCCGGTGCGGCGGTCCCGGACGTACACCTCGGTGCGTCCAGGCACCGGCAGGCCGGGGACCACGTTCACCGCGTCGCTCTCGAAGGCGACGTAGCGGCCGTCGGCGTTGATCGCGGCGTAGTCGGTGAAGCCGTCCAGCGCGTTGTCGTCGTCGGACAGGTTGACCCGCTCGGTGCGGCCGGTCGCCAGGTCGCGGACGTAGGCGTCGCGTCCGCTCTTCGCGGGCTGGGAGACCAGGTTGGTCGCCCACGAGGTGAACAGCGCGTAGCGGCCGTCGGCACTGATCTGCCGGTTCCAGGACTGGTCGTCCGGCCCGGCGCCGTTCACCCCGACGCTGACCTGGACGGTGCCGCGCGCGGCCGGACGGGCCTGGGCGGGCACGGCGGTCACGGCGAGTACGGCCGCCGCCGCGAGGACGCTGCCGCCGCCGGCCAGCCACCGGTTGCTGGTGGTGCGGGTGGTGCGTGCCATGGGTCTGTCCCTTCCCCTGGTGATCGCCCGGCCGGGCTCCCTCCCGGCAGCGGGCTCCCGACGAGCCAATCGTCGGGAGGCACGGCGGTCAACGGTCCCGGGGGATCCCGGCGGAAGATACGCCAACGAACGTATCCCGCGCGGGGGCGCGAAGCGGTACGTACTCCGCGCGGCGGCACCTCTCCCCCTCGGCGGCGCGCATCCCGCGCGGGGTGGCGAGCCGGTGCGGAGCGGCGAGCCGGTGCGGAGGCGCCCGCTCGGCGGCTCACCCGGCCGGGATCAGCACGGGCTTGACCACGCGCCCCTCGTCACAGTCGCGCTCGGCCTCGTTGACCGCGGCGAGCGGATACGTCCGGATCAGCTGGTCGAAGGGGAACCGCCCGGCCTGCCACAGTGCGGTCAGCCTCGGCACCAGCAGCCCCGGCACCGCGTCACCTTCGCAGAGGTGGGAGATCCGCCGGCCCCGGTCCAGTGCCCCCGGTTCGATCGCCAGCGCGCCGCTCAGCCGGGCCACCAGTCCGAGGTGCCCGGTCGGGCGCAGCGCCAGGAGCGCGTCGTTGATCAACCGGACGGAGCCGGTGGTGTCCAGCGCGTACCGCGCGCCGCCGTCGGTCAGCCGCCGGATGCGGCCGGGCAGGTCGGCCGAGGTGGCGGGCAGCGGGACGGCGCCGAACCGTTCGGCGAGGGCGAGCCGTTCGGTGTACCGGTCGACGGCCACGGTGACCGCGCCGGCGGCGGTGGCCGCCATCACCGCGGCCAGGCCCACCGCTCCGGCGCCGAAGACCGCGACGGTGTCGCCGGGACCGGCCGCGAAGGTGTTCAGGACCGCTCCGGCGCCGGTCAGGAAGCCGCAGCCGAGCGGTCCGAGCAGTTCGATCGGCAGTGCGGGGTCGACCCGGACGGCGTTGCGGGCCAGGACCACCGCGTACTCGGCGAACGAGGACTGGCCGAACCACCGGGGGGCCAGTCCTCCCCCGGCCGCGTCGGTGAACCGCGCGGCGTGCTCCGTGCGCCCGCCGAAGAGGTTGAGCGCGGCGAAGGAGTCGCAGTAGGCGGGGGCCGCGCCCCGGCAGCTGCGGCAGTGGCCGCAGGAGTCGAAGCTCAGCACGACGTGGTCCCCGACGTGCAGGCCGGCGTCCGGGCCGGCCGTCTCCACCACGACTCCCGCCCCCTCGTGGCCGAGGACGGCCGGCAGCGGTGAGCGGCCCGCCGAACGCCGGACGGCGAGGTCCGTCCGGCACATCCCGCAGCCCGCGATCGCACCAGGACCTCGCCGTCGGCCGGCCCCGTCCCCAGGGCCACCTCCTCGACCGTGAACGGCCCCTGGTGGGAGCGCAGGACCGCGGCGCGGAACCTCACCCCTCCTCCGGGCGGTGCACGACGAACGGCCTGAGGTTCCCGTAGAGCCCCCACGGCCCGCCCGCGACGCCGACCCCGCTCTCCTTGATGCCCGCGAAGGGCTGGGCGAGGGAGAGCTCGGCGTGGTGGTTGATCCAGGCCGTCCCGCACTCCAGCCGGTCGGCCACCGCCTCGGCGCGGTCGAGGTCCGTCCCCCAGACCGAGCCGCCCAGGCCGAAGCCGGTGTCGTTGGCCGCCGCGACGGCCTCGTCGACGCTCCGGTAGGCCAGCACCGGCAGGACCGGTCCGAACTGCTCCTGCGTCACCACCGGGCTGTCCGGCGGGACATCGGCGAGGACCGTCGGGGCGAAGAAGTGGCCCGGCCGGTCCAGCCGGTGGCCGCCGGCGGCGGCCCGGGCGCCGTCCGCCAGGGCCCGGGCCGTGTAGTGCTCGACGCGGGCCAGTTGGGGGGCGTTGTTGAGCGGCCCCAGCTGGGTGCCCGGGTCGAGCCCGGGGCCGACGACGGCGGCCCTGGCGCGCTGCGCGAGGGCCTCGACCACCTGGTCGCGGAGCCGGGCGGGGGCGTAGACGCGCTTGACCGCCATGCACACCTGCCCGCAGTTGCGGAACGCCGCCCAGAACAGCCGGTCCGCGATCCGCTCGACGTCCACGTCCTCCAGCAGGATCGCGGCGTCGTTGCCGCCCAGTTCCAGGGTGACCCGGGCCAGCGAGGGCGCCGCGCCCGCCGCGACGGCCCGGCCGGTCGGGATCGACCCGGTGAAGCTCACGTGCCGGATCCCCGGGTGGGAGACGAGCCGGGCACCGAGCGGTTCGAGCCCGGTGACGATCGTCAGGACGCCCTCGGGGAGCGCGCCGGCGAGGACGGACCCCAGCAGCCGGGTGGCGAGGGGGGTGAACGGGGAGGGCTTGAGGACCACCGGGTTGCCCGCCGCGAGCGCGGGCGCGAACTTCGCCGCCGCGAGCTGGAGGGGGAAGTTCCACGGCACGATCGCCGCCACCGGCCCGAGCGACCGCCAGCGGACCTCGCTGCGGACCGGCCGACCGTCGTCGATCGGCCGGGGCACGGGGGCGAGCCCGGCGAAGTAGCGCAGTCGGGCCGCCGTGCGGGCGACCTCGGCGACCGACTCGGCGAGGGGTTTGCCCTGTTCGCGGGTGAGCAGCGGGGCCAGCTCGGCGCGGGCCGCCTCCACCGCGTCGGCCGCCGCGAGCAGCGCGCGGGTGCGGGCGGCCGGGTCGGCCCGCCAGCCGCGCCAGGCCTGGTGGGCCCGGCCGACGACGGTGTCGAGTTCCTCGGGCCGCTGGTCGGGAGCCTCGTCGAAAGCCTCGCCCGTCGCCGGGTCGAGGACGGCGAAGTGCTCGCCGCGCGGGCCCGGCGGGCGCCGGGGCACGGGTGTCGGCAGCATGCCGGCGGTCAGCTCTGCGGAACGGCGGCCGCGTGCTCGCGGGCGTGCCGGTCCATCTCGGCCCGGAAGGCGGCCACCAGCTGCGGCCGGATCCTGCCCACCGTGCGGTCGCCGCCCTCGCAGACCGCCCCGCGCACGCCGACGATGTCGGTGCCGATCCGGGTCAGCTCGCCGAGGTCGCCGAGTCGGACGCTGCCCGCGAGGGCCGCGAGCAGCCCGGCCTCGTGGGCGAGGCGGACGAACTCCGCGCACGCGTCCGGCGGGACGTGGTCGAACAGCCGGCTCCCGTCCTTGATCGCGGTGTCGAGCATGGCCGCGTCGGAGCCGGAGCGGAGGGCGATGTCGGGCAGGGCGAGCGGGTTGACGCAGCCGATCCGGTGGGCGTCCGCGTAGCCCGAGGCGACGACGAAGGCGTCCGGCCGGTAGTCCTTCACCGCCCGGACCACCCCGCGCATGACCTCGACGGCCTGGTCCGGGGTCGTGCACCCGTAGAGGCCGACCTTGATGTACGTGGCTCCGGAGACCGCCGCTCCGAGCGCCGCCTGCGCGACCGTCCCCGGCTTGTACGGGACGTCGCCGACGGTGGCGGAGACCGGCTTGTCCGCCGGGACGGCGTCGCGGATCTCCCGGATCACCCACGGGAAGTTCGCGCCGAGCGAGCCCTCGTCGGGCTTCTTGACGTCGACGATGTCGAGGTGCTCCGCGGCCTTCGCGCAGTCGAGGGCCTCCTCGACGCTGTCCGGGGAGATGAGAAGCAACACGGTGGGCCCCTTCCGCCGCAGGTCCGCCTGCCCGGGGGGGCAGGTGGGCGGAGTCGCCCGGATCACGTGCGGTCCGCTCATCATCGCGGCGGCCCGCGGACGTCGGTAGAGCGCACGGAGTGCGAACGGGTCGTGGGGACGGCGCGCCCGGCGCACCGTGCGCCGTCCGCGCCCTCCGCGCCGACGCGAGCCGGCCGTACCGCGTGAACCGGCCGGGCCGGGGCGTCCGGCCGGGCCGCCGGGGTGCGCCGGGCCGGGCGTCGCGGGCCCGGCGGTCGTGGTCGGGGGCGCGGCCGCCGTACAGTACCGGGACGACCCGCAGCTTCGTCACCGTCCTGGTGGCACGCGATCGCGGTCGGGGGTGCGGACGGCGGATCCCGGCGGACTTCATGGCATGATCAACACCCGCGTCGGACGCGAGTGGACGCCTGTTATCCCCGCCCCGCCCCCGACCGCCCCGACCGGCCGCACGCACCGCCGCCCCCACCAGGCCTCCGACCACCCGAGGGCCGGGCCGCCAGCCCTGCCCAGCGGACCACCGCGGCCGCCACCAGGCACGTCGCACACGGCGTAAACTTCAACCACGACGACAAGGGACCATCTGTGGCAACCGACTACGACGCCCCCCGCAAGACCGACGACGACGGGTCGCACGACAGCATCGAGGAGCTGAAGACCCGCCGCACCGACACCTCCTCCGGCGCCATCGACGCCGTCGACCAGCTCGAATCGACGGACGGTGTCCAGCTGCCCGGCGCGGACCTCTCGGGCGAGGAACTCACCGTCACCGTGCAGCCGATGCTGTCCGACGAGTTCACCTGCGTGAACTGCTTCCTGGTGCACCACCGCAGCCGCCTCTCGCGCATGAAGAACGGCCGCCCCCTCTGCGTCGACTGCGACTGACCGACGGCCGCCGGCCCGCGACCGCGGCTGAACGACGACCGCGAACGGCCGACGACGGCGACCGGGGCCGCGGTACCGCCGCCCCGGTCCGGTTCCGGCGGGCGACTGCCGGAACCGACCGTCACGCGGGGACCGGGGCCGGCACGATCCAGAGCTCGGCCGGGCCGTTGACCACGGCGGACCGCAGCCGCACGGGCGGCGGGCCCTCCGGAGCCAGGACGGCGTCCGGGTGGGAGCCGAAGAACCCGGACAGGGCCACTTCGGCCTCCAGGCGGGCCAGCGGGGCGCCGAGGCAGAAGTGCGGGCCGTGGCCGAAGGCCAGGTGGTCCTTGGCCGGGCGGGTCGGGTCGAAGTCGTCCGGCCGGTCCGGGTGGACCTCCGGGTCGCGGCCGGCCGCGCCGAAGGCCAGCAGGATCGGCTCACCCCGTCGGACGACGACGCCCTCGCCGAGGTCGATGTCCTCCAGCGCGTACCGCAGCGGAAGGTGCATCACCGGGCCCTCGTGACGCAGCGTCTCCTCGATGACGTCCCCGGCGGACGGTCCCGTCCGTACCCCGTGCGAGGCCTACCGGGCACCGGCCCGCGGACGTCGCCCCACGCCTTCGCCGCGGCGCTCCGGACAGCGCGGTGGCCCGCCACCCCGGGTACGGGGTGGCGGGCCACGGGCCGGCGGTCAGAAGTCGAGCACCTGGCGGTCGAGCGGGTACGCGGAGCGGTGCGGGCCGACGTAGGGCGAGGGGTCGATCGGCAGCACGCCGGTCGGCTGCAGCCCCAGGTTGTCGTCCCAGATCCGGGGCTCGACATGGCCGAGCACCCGGAACTCCCGGAAGGTGAACGGCGGGCTGTCGGTCGGGAAGAACTCCGCCGTGGTCATCACCTGGAAGTGCAGGTGCGGGGTGGTGGAGTTGCCGCTGTTGCCGATCAGCCCGAGGACCTGGCCGGGCTCGACGCAGTCGCCCGCCCGGACCCGGAGCGATCCCGGCTGGAGGTGGGCGTAGAGCAGGTACCGGCCGGGGGCGACCTCCAGGGTGATGTGGTTGCCCACGGTGTCCTCGATCGGCGGTACCGCGGGCGGGTACGGCGGCGGGTTGTCCGGGACGCCGTCCTGGACCTCCACCACCCGGCCGCCGGCAGCGGCGAGGACCGGCTGACGATAGGTCAGATAGCTGGTGAGCTGCCCCGGGTCGCCCTCCCAGGTCTGCCCGTCGCCGCCGACCCGGTACCAGTCGATCGCGAAGCGCTGCGGAACGTAGAACGCGCCGTTGATCGGGGCGAGTCCGCGCCGGTGGTGGGTGTTGTCACAGCACGACTCGCTGGCGTACCAGCTGCCCGGGCGGACCGGCGGCAGCAGGTCCGGCGGCGCCGTACGGGCGGTCCGGGTGGGCTGCACCGTCTCCTCGAAGGGCGAGGAGCCCGACGCGGACAGGACGGCCCCCACCAGGTGGTGCTCCACCACCTCGGGGACCGGCTCGCCCGGGGCGAGGGCCAGGTCGATCCAGAGCACCCACTGCTGCGAGCCCGGGATCACCGTCTCCGCCGGTGGCTCGGGCGGCGGCGCGGCACCGCGGCCGCCGTCGGCCGCCGGGTCGCGCGGGCGGTCGCCGACCGCGCCCGGCAGCGGGTCACCGACGGGATTGGCCGCCGCGCCCAGCGCCGACCCGCTCAGCGAGCCGACGACGCGCTTGGTGGCGGCGTCCTGGACGTCCACCCGGTCCAGCCGCACCGCGAGGCTGGTGGACAGCGCGTTGGTGGTGAGCAGTTCGTAGGAGAGGTGGACCTTCCCGTCCGAGGCGTCGAACGGCGCGGGCTCGGTCATCACCGCCGCGGTCAAGGGGGTGAACTGCGTGCCCGGTGCGAGGGCGGGCCGTCCGGCCGCGTGGCCGGGCGGGCCCGCCGCGGCCAGCACGACGGCTCCCAGGACGGCGGCGGCGAGGCGGCGCAGGAGGGGCCGGCCGCCGATGCGGCCGCCGGCTGCTGGGTCCGGGTCGGTCATGGGGTTCCCGGTTCGTCGTCGGAGCCGGTCCGTCCGAGACGGACGGCGGCGCGCCCCAACGGCTGGGGCGCATGCCCATGTAAGGCGATGACGGTCCGGCTCCGCCCGACGCCGGTGCCGACCCCTGGCGAAGACCACCCGTCCGGTCGACACCGGAGCCGAGGGGGCCGGATCCGGGTCGCCGCCTGCCGCTCGCCGGAGCGGCGAGCGGTGCGACCGCCATGGTCTGAGGACGGCAGGCGCGCGCGGAGGAATCCGCGCGCGCCTGCCCGGGAGCACCCTCTACGATCGTCGGGTCCGCCGGCCGGTACGCCATGGGTCCGGGGGCCGCCGGACCGTGGTCGAGGCAGAACGGGGGTGCCTTGGTGAGGTGGCGACGGCGCACGAGGACCGGCACGGGCCCCGAGCCCGTGGCGACGGCCGAGGCCGTGCCGCTCCCCGAGGAGCGTCCCGCGGCGGTGGCGGCACATCAGTGGAGCCATCGCTGGGGGCCCTGGGCCGAGCAGTGGGAGGACTGGCTGCGCCGCTCCCCCGTCGGGGTGGACCTGCTGGTGTGGTGGCGGGACGAGGGGGGCGACCTGCTCGCCCTCGTCGGGCCGCAGCGCTACCTCCAGCGGCTGGCCGAGCTGCTGTCCCGCGCCTCACCGCGGGACGTGGCGGCCCTGGGGATCGGGTGCACCCGCCGCATCGACCGGTCGTGCCGCGATCCGGGGACGTGCGGCCAGGACCGGGCCGGCGACGACCCGACCGCCGCACCCCGGCACCGCACGGGTCCGGTTCCGGGCGCCTGCAGCGGGTTCAAGGACTGCTGGAGCGCGTACGGGATCGGCGTCGAGTTCACCGCCGACGACCGGCACCGCGCCGTGCACCTCCAGGACCCGTCGGACCGCTCCAGGACGGACGTCTGGGTGGACGGCGTCCGGGTGGCGGACGGGATCACGCTGGACAGCTCGGGCTACTGGGTGGACGGACGGTACTACGTGGTGCAGGCCGAGGGCCCGCAGGACCACCCCGAGCAGGGCCACACGATGGGGCACCTCTGCTGCACCGTCCTGTCGCTGGTCGTCCACGACGCCGAGCTGGCCACCACGCGGATCCTCGTGCCCGGGGCCACCGAGGCGTGGACCGATCCCGAACTGGGCCGGGACGGCGACGCCTTGTACGTCTACCCGAGCCGCGGGGCCCGTGCGGCCGGGCGAGCGGACCGCGTCCTGCCCGTCGAGCCGCTGCCGCCCTCGCCGTCGCGCTGACCGTGGCGGAGGGGGCCGGCCGGACCGCGGGTGCCCGTCACAGCATGACGAGCAGCTTGGTGCCCGTCACCAACTTGCGGTTCACCGAGGTCGACTGGACGAACACGGTGTACGACGGGTTGTCACCCGGCTTCACCGTGGCCTCCGCCGACGGCAGGCCCAGGAGCCGGCGGGCCGCCGGACCGGAGAACACCCTGCCCGTCATCCGGCCGGTGGCCGGGTCCTTCTCGGCCACCGCGAGCTGCTTCGAGCCCTGGATCTTCTCCCGCTTGGACAACTCGTAGTAGGCGCAGCCGGTCTTGTAGGGGTGCCCGGCGCCGGTGACGAAGTCGCGGATCGGCATCGCATCGTCGACCGGGACCAGGATGTACTCGCCGGCGTCCAGGGCGTCGAGATTGGCCGTCACGTCGGCGGTGCTCAAGTCCTGGCCCATCGCGAACAGGTTCCTGGTGCCGCGCACACCCTGCTCGCGGCCCCGCAGGAAGCTCGTGGCGGCCGACTTGACCGTGCCGATCGCCTCCTCGACGCCCTTGCTGGAGTCCGCGTCCCAGATCGCGATGTTGCCCGCGGGGAAGCCGTACTCCTGAGCGGTGCGCTTGGCCAGCGAGTTCGGGACCAGGATCGCCGACGTCCAGTGGTCGGGGAGGTCGTCCATGGCCTTCTGGATGCGGCTCAGCCACGTGCTCAGCACCGTGCTGCCCCGGCCGCCGTTCATCTGGGTGTGCATCCGGCCGTTCTGCGAGAACCCGGAGGCGTTCTCCTCACCGTCGGTGACGACGACCTGGAGGAAGGAGTGCTCCCCGTACCCCTCCCAGATGTTCTTCAGGTCGTCGACGGACTTCACGGCCGCCTCGATCAGCGCCGTCGCACCGCCGTTGACCTTGTAGAGACCGCGCAGCGACGGCAGGTGCTTGACGTCCATGTCCCACACCAGGTTCTCCACCTCGTGGTCGAACGCGTAGAGGCTGATGCGGGTCTCGTGACCGAGCCGGTCGGACTCCTCCTGAAGGCCCTTCACGAATTCGTCCACCACGCGAACAAGCTGCGCCGCGTGCTGGCGCATCGAGCCGGAATTGTCGACCACCAGGGAAACGTGGTTGACCTTGTGCTTGATCCTGTTCGCAGACATTCTTCTACCCCTTGTCCCAACGCGCTCGCGACGCCTTCCGGCGCCCCCTCCAACGTTGGTTCCACCCTACGGTGAGGCACTGACAATCCGCCCTGACCTGGGGCTTCACCGCCCACTGACGCCCCGTCGGATTCGCCTGCCCGAGGACGGGAAACCGGAATGCGGCGGCGGGCACGGGTCGGACGAATCAGCGCTGGCCGCCCGGCGTTCACCCGAATTCGGAATACCGCACCCGCCACCGTCCGCCGCGGATCTCCTCGCCGTCGACCTCGCCCCGCTCCCGAACGCGGACCGCGACCCGGTCCAGCGGTCACCCGCCCGGTCCGGACGCGCAGAACGCCCGCCGGGACCAGGCCCGCCGGACGCTGCTGGAGGGGCGCCGGGCCCTCAGACGAGGGCGACGACCAGGAGGAGGAACGCGGTCACGATGACGGCCACCCGCAGGTAGTGGAGGCGGTCCCAGCGGCCGAGCTGCTCCCGCCAGTCCGCCGGGGCGTTCTCCGGTGTCCATTGCGCCGCCCGGGAGTTGATCGGCACGAGCAGGGCGACCGACATCACCACACTGAGGACGAGCAGCCCGGCGGCCGTGGCGACCAGCCCCGCCCCGGCGTCCCCCCAGGTCACGGCGGACCACGCCACGCCGAGCACCACCGACCCGATGTACCAGAACGGCATCACCCGCCCGAGCAGCCGGGCCCCCTCGCTGCGGGCGGCGAGTCCGCCGTTGTGCGGCAGCCCGTCGACGATCGGGTTGACGAAGACCGCCACCGCGAACTCCACACCCACCAGCAGGCCGACGACCACGACCGTGACGACGGCCAGTGCGTTCTGCATGTTCCCTCCCCAAGTTCGGACCTGGCGCCTTCTAGCGCCGCTAGGTCATGGGGCAATGCTAGAGGTGTCGACGCTCGAGTGTCTAGCGCCGCTAGAATCGAGGCTGGCACGGACCCGGGTACAAGCTCCGGCAGCGGCGCCCGTACCCGGGCGGGCACGGGGGCCTCGTAGGCGCGGCGGATCGTCCCGGCCGCCTTCTCCCCGGTACGTCGCCCCGACGTCCCCGGGGCTCCCGGTCCGGCGCGGGTGGCGCCGGACCGCTGCCACGACGTCCTCAGCCGCCCGCCGGACCGCCCCCGGCCGCCGCGACCACGTACCAGTGGGCCGGCAGCGCGACCCGGGAGCCGTCCGGGTGGTGTTCGCTCATCGCGAGGTCCGTCCCGCCCTCGTCGAGGATCTCCAACCCGGCGCCGCGCAGCAGCCCGGGCATCTCCCCCGGCGTGACCTCGGCCGGGCGCAGGTCGTGCTTGCGGACCTGGCGGAGCTTCTCCGGCGGGCCACCCGGCCGTTCGGCGACCTGCTGGAGCACCGTCTTCGCGGCGGCGGTCGGCTCGACCACGAAGCCCCGGCCGCGCCGGCCGAGCAGCAGGGCGACGGCGGCCGCGACCGGTGGCCGGTCCGCCGGTTCGCTCTGGTGGAGCACCGCCCGCAGGTAGACGTTGGCGTCGCCGAGCCGGTCACCGAGGCGCCGCACCCCCGCCAGGTCGGTGAGGTCGAGCTGCTCGAACTCGGCCACCGCGTCGCGGTCCGCCCGACGGGCGTGTGCCACGGCCGAGGCGGACAGGTCGACGCCCACCGCCCGGGGGAACCGGCCGGCCAGATACCGGGTCTGGGTGCCGTTGCCGCAGCCGAGGTCGACGATCGGCAGCGTGCGGTCGGCGTGGCTCGCGAACAGGGCGGTGTGCGGGGCCGCCGTCAGCGCCGGATCCGCGTCCCAGAACGGCTCGCCCGGCTCACCCGTGCTCTCCGCCCAGAACCCCTCCCACGCGCGTACGTAGCGCTCCGAATCACTCATCAGCTGGTCTCTCCCTGGGTCGTGGCAGCGGTGACAGCCTCCATACCGGCCCCTGCGGCGGCGGAAACCGGCCGACCGAAACCTTCACCCCCCGTTCGACCCCGTACCGGCGAAACCACCCGATCGGTGACTCCCGGGCGGGCGAAGGCGCCGGACGAAGACGGCGGCCGACGGGGCCGCCGCGTTCGGGACGTCCGTGTTTCACCGCTGCGGAACCGAACACCGACCGCCCCGCCGTCGTCCACGGGCGTAGGCGACAGCGGGGCGGAAGCCGGACCCCGGGGCGGATCAGCCGACGTCGATGCCGGTGACCGCCGGGGTGCCCATGCCCACCGCGTCCGTCTCGTACCCGGCGGCCGCGAAGGCCCGCCTGGTGAGGTCCAGGGCCGCCTCACCGGCAGCCGTGCGGTCGGCCGCCTCGACCTCCAGGCGCAGCACGAACGTCCCCTCCGGCTCGTCCAGGGTCAGCACATCGAGGTCGGGGACCTCCTCCGTACCGACCTCCTCGGGATCGGCGCCGCGCACGACGGCCAGCAGGGTACGGCGAGCGGAGTCGTCGACCGGTCGCTGGACTGTTCCGGGAATGGTGATCACATAGCTGCCCATGCCCTACGTGTCACCCGAGCCCGGCGTCGCAAACCTCGGCGGGGCCGTGCGCCCGCCGGATGTCCCCTCCCCGACGTTTCCTCCCAGCTCAGAGGCATGATCATCCACCCAGGTCGGCAGTCGGCAGGGCTCCCGGCGGTTCCGACCACCGGGGCGACCACGCGCCTCGCGCGCGCGGCCCCGAGGCTCGTCGCCCGCGCCGGCCGGGGATCGTCCGGTCGCGTCGCCGGCTGGAGGGGTCTGCCGCCGGTCGGCCTTCAGGGCGGCTACGCAGGCCGTCGTGCCCCGGGCTCCGGGCTCGCGTCGGGCAGCCGGGTGCGGAACGTGGTGGTGTCCGGTGTGTCGAGGACGGTGAGGGTGCCGCCGTGGACGGTGGCGATGTCGCGTGCGATGGACAGGCCGAGGCCGGAGCCGCCGTCGTCGCGGCTGCGGGCGTCGTCGAGGCGGGTGAACCGCTCGAAGATCCGCTCCCGGTCGGCGGGGTCGATCCGGGGGCCGTCGTTGCTCACGTCCAGAACGGCGTACCCGGTGGCGCTGTCCTCGAACAGGCGCACGGTGACGCGGTGTCGGGCGTGGCGCCGGGCGTTGTCGAGGAGGTTGGTCAGCAGGCGTCCGAGCCACAGGGCGTTGCCCGTGACGGTGATCTCGTCCGGGGCGTCGAGGACGACCGGGTGGGGCTCGGGTCCGTAGGCCCGCGCGGTGGTGCGGACGAGTTCGGTGAGGCGGACCGGCTCGTCGGGGTGGTGGTGGCCGCCGGCGTCGAGACGGGCCAGGAGCAGGAGGTCGGTGGCGAGCGACTGGAGCCGTTCGGTGTCCTGGAGCGCGCCGGCCACCAGGTCGGCGCGCACCTCGGCGTCGGGGTGGGTGAGCGCCACCTCCAGCTGGGTCCGCAGCACGGCGAGGGGGCTGCGGAGCTCGTGGGAGGCGTCGGCGATGAAGCGGCGCTGTCGGGTGCCGGCCGCCTCCAGGCGTTCGAGCATGGCGTTCATGGTGTCGGCGAGGCGGGCGATCTCGTCGTCACTGCGCGGGTCGGGAACGCGCCGGTCGAGGTCGCGGTCGCCGATGGCGGCCACCTCGGCGCGGATCGCCTCGACCGGCCGCAGGGCGCGGCCGGTCGCACGCCAGGTGAGGGCGCCGACGGTGAGCAGCAGGACGGTGCTCAGGGCGGCGAGGGCACCCGTGGTGAGGTCTTCGGCGGCGTCCGCGGTGCGCAGGGAGGCGCCGACATGGACGGTGGCGGGCCCGGTGGGGGTGGCGGCGGTGACCGTGGTGACGCGCTGGTGGTGCTCGTCGCCCAGGGCGCCGAGGTTGAAGGTGTCGTGGCCCTCCCGGTGGCCGGCCGGGGTGAGGGGCGGGTGGCCGGCCAGGTTCTGGCTGGCGGCGACCACCGTGCCGTTCGCGTCGACGACCTGGATGAAGTCGGTGCCGTGGTCGAGCGGCAGGGGGTTGCCGAGGTGCCCGTCGGTGGCGAGCCGGGCGACGGCCTGGGCCTGTTCGCGGGCGCCGGTCTCCACGGTGCGTTCCAGGTTGACGCGCAGCAGGAGGATGACCGCGGCCGAGGCGACGGCGAGGACGACGGCGACGCTGAGGCAGGCGGCGGCGGTGGTCCGGGTGCGGACCGAGCGCGGGGCCAGGCGGTCCAGGAGGGCCACCGTGCGGGGGTGGCCGAGGAGCCTGCCGAGGGCGGTGCGTGCCCGGCGGTGGGCGGCGGTCCGGCGGGGTGCGGGGCCGGCGGTCGGGTCAGCCACCGTCGGCCGCCAAGCGGTAGCCGGTGCCGCGGACCGTCTGCACCGAGGCCCTGCCGAAGGGGGTGTCGATCTTGCGGCGCAGCGCGCTGACGTGCACCTCGACGGTGTTGGGGTCGCTGTCGAGGGCGCTGTCCCAGACGGCGTCGAGGATCTCGCGCTTGGAGACGGCCTCGCCGGCCCGGCGGGCGAGGTGGTCCAGGACGGCGAACTCGCGGGGTGTGAGCGCGATGGCGGTGCCGGCCCGGGTGCAGGTGCGGGCGGCGGAGTCGACCACGAGGTCGCCCAGGACGGTGCGCCGGGGTGCGCGGCTGCCGATCCGGCGGGCGAGGGCCTTGAGGCGGGCGACGAGGACGACGAAGGAGAACGGCTTGGACAGGTAGTCGTCGGCTCCGGTGTCCAGGGCTTCGGCCTCGTCCCACTCGCCGTCCTTGGCGGTCAGCATCAGGATGCCGGCGTCGCTGCCGGCGGCCCGCAGCCGCGCGCACACCCGGTACCCGTTGAGACCGGGCAGCATGATGTCGAGCACGATCACGTCGTAGGCCTGGTCCATGGCCTTGGCCAGGCCCGAGAGGCCGTCGTGGGTGATGTCGACGGTGAACCCCTCGGCGGTCAGCCCGTGCTGCAGCGCCAGGGCCAGTCGGCGCTCGTCCTCCACCACCAGTACTCGCATGCCCCCAGGGTGGCAGGTCCGCCGGCCGGGCGGCTGAAGGAGCCTTCAGGTCTTCAGCTGTCCTTCAGCAACGCCCGGTCATGCTGGCCGTACCGTCCGGGCGCAGGTCCCGGGCCTTGTCACAGGATCGGGGTGGGCGCAGTGAGCGAGCCCAGAGGCGGGACGCGGTCGCCGCAGGAGACGGGCGGCGGGAGCGTCGGTGGGGCGCGGGGCCGGTGGCCGTGGCCGGGTGGCCGTCGGGCACGGTGGGCCGTGGCGGGTGCGGCGGCCGTCGTGGTGGTCGGCGGCGGGGCGGCCGCGGTGGCGGTCCACCACGACGGCGAACGACGCGACGGGCACTCGGCGACGGCCGCGCAGGGCGGCGGGCGCCACCACGGTCCCGAGGGCCGGGACGGTGTGCGCAAGGACCACCGCGGTGCGCAGGGCGCACCGGCGCCGCTGCCGTCACTGGACGCGGCCGACGCGGTGGTCAAGGCCACCTCCGGGGTCGCGGGCGGCAAGGTCGAGTCGCTGACCGCGGTCACCGAGCAGGGCGGCGGCCGGGGCTGGCAGGCCGTGGTCCTCGGCCCGGACGGTGTCCGGCACCTGGTGACCGTCGACGGGGCCACCGGCACGGTCACCGGCAACGCGGTCCTGGGCGGCTGATCCACCGGGTCGGCACGGCCGGGCCGCGCGCGGAGACACCGGAACCGCGCTCCGGCCGCGGCCGCCCCGAACGGCTCGAACAGCTCCCTCTGGAAAGGCGCAACCCGTGATGCTCTCCTCATCCGCCCTGCTGGCCGTCAATCCGCTGGACGCGAGTTCCCTTCTCGGCGCGTTCGGCGCCCTGGGCGTCGCCGTGGTCCTCTTCGCGGAGACCGGTCTGCTGATCGGCTTCTTCCTGCCGGGTGACTCCCTGCTGTTCACCGCGGGCCTGCTGTGCACCACCGGCTCGCACAGCGGACCGCACCTCGACCTGGCCCAGGTCCTGAGCGCGTCCGCCGTCGGGGCCCTCGCGGGTGCCCAGGTCGGCTACGTCATCGGGCGGCGCGGTGGCAGCGCGCTGCTCGCCCGCTCCCGCAACAGACGGCTGCACGAGGGAGCCCTGCGGGCCGAGGAACTCCTCACCCGCTACGGCCACGGCAGGGCCGTGGTCCTCGCCCGGTTCGTCCCCGTGGTCCGCACCGTGCTCAACCCGTTGGCCGGAGCCCTGGGGGTCGACCTCCGGACCTTCACGATCTGGCAGACCGTGGGTGGCCTCGTCTGGACCCTCGGTCTCGTCCTGGCGGGCTACGCGCTCGGCTCGTCGGTGCCCGATGTCGACCACTACCTCCTGCCGATCGTCGGCGTCGTCATCGCGGTCTCCCTGCTGCCCCTCGTGCTCGAAGTCCTCCGCTCGCGCCGCCGCCGGGAAGCCCGATGACGGCCGCCGCCACCGCGCTCGCCCTCGACGGCCGCCCGATCGACGCCGGCCTGTACCTGCGCGCCGACCACTGGGCCCAGCACCTTCCCGCTCCCGCCCGGGAGGTGATCACCGCGTTCTCCGCCTACGGGCTGGGACTCCTGGCCGTCCTGATGCTCTGGGCCTGGTGGCGCGCCCGCGCCGACGACGGCGCCGCCATGGCCCGGGCTCTCGGCGCGCCGCTGGTGGTCATCGCCGTGTTCGCCGCCGACACCGTCCTCAAAAGCCTGCTGCACGAGCCACGGCCGTGCCAGGTCCTCGACGCCGGCACCACGCTGGAGGCGTGCCCCGGCACCGGGGACTGGTCGCTGCCGAGCAACCACACCGTCATCGTGTTCGCCGGCGCCGCCGTACTGTGGCAGGTCAGCCGCCGCATCGGCGCGCTCGCGCTGCTCCTGGCCGTCGCGATGGGCGCCTCCCGGGTGCTGGTCGGCGTCCACTACCCGCACGATGTCGCGCTGGGCGCGCTGGTGGGCGTCTGCGCCGGATACGGGCTCGGCCTCCTGGCCGGGCGGGGCGGGGGCGTGGTGGACCGGGCCCGGTCGGGCGGCGCGCACCGATGGCTCACCGCGTGACCGGCCGCCGACGGCCCGCCGTCCTCGCCGGGAGCTGGGCGGCGTTCGCCGTACTGGCGGCCGTACTCGCCGCGCACGACTGGGCACCCTTCCCGTTCGAACGGACCGCCGTCGACTGGAGCGTCGCGCACCGCCCGCCCGTCGCCGAGACGGTGGCCCTCGCCGTCACCTCGCTCGGCACGGGCGTCGCGCCCTACCTCCTGGTGCTGGCCGCGGGCCTCGTCACCCTGCGCGCCTCCCCCGCCCCACGGTCCCGCCGTGCGACCGCCGGGACCGTGCTCGCCCCCGTGCTCTGCCTGGCCGCGGGCCAGTTGCTGCGCCAGGGCCTGATGCACGCCTTCGGCCGCCCCCGGCCGCCGCGGACCGACTGGGCGTTCACCGCCTCCGGATTCGCCTTCCCGTCCGGACACGCCTTCACCTCCGCGCTCTGCGCGGGCCTGCTCGCCCTCGCCGTCGCCCGCGCCCACCCCCGGGCGGCCCGGGCCGCCGTCGTGACCGCGGCCCTGTTCGCGGGCTCGATCGGCCTCAGCCGTATCTACCTCGGGGTGCACTGGCCCCTGGACGTCCTCGGCGCCTGGTTCCTCGCCGCCGGCTGCCTGGCCGCCGCCTCGATCGTCCCGCGTCCCCCGACGCGACCGAGGGCTCCCGTGCCCGAAGTCCCGTAGCGGCCGGCCCAGCCTGCGCACGGCTCGACGGGAAACCCCGCCGTGCCGCGGTCGCACAGCCCAGCCGCACCGCTCGGACGGCGACCGCCCCCGGCCCGGCCGGGTCGCCCGGTCCGGGCTCCTGATCCACCGAGGTCCCGCGCTTCCCCCGGAGCGCGGGGCCTCGGTCGCACCCGCGGGGAGCCGGTTTCCGGTTCCCCGCCTCGGTCGGCCACGGACGCGCACCTGGTCCGGCCCGGCCGACCGACGGCCGTTCGGCCCCGGAGGCCGAACGGGGATCCAACGACGCGGACGCTCCGGGAACGGCGTTGGCCCGACCTCGGGAGGTCGGGCCACCGTCGTACTGTGCCGCTGGACGGCAGGTCAGTGCTGCCAGACCCGCACGTAGTCGACCTGCATGTCGGCCGGGGTCGCCGACGGACCGCCGCCGGACCAGACGGCGTTGTTCAGGATCAGGTACTGCGGCGACGAGCTGATGCCGGTGGTGATCTGTCCGACCTGCTTGCCGTCGTAGAAGTAGGTCACCGAACCCGGCTTCCACTCGGCGCCGTAGGTGTGCCAGCCGCTGTAGTTGCCCGTGGCGCAGCCGCCGGGGCCGCCGGACGGCGAGTGGTAGTGGTAGCAGGCCTGGCCGCCCAGGCCCTCCATGACGTCCATCTCGCCGTCGGCCGGCCAGTTGTGACCGTCCGTCCAGAACGCCGGCCAGTTGGCGATCTGCGAGCCGGCGGCGGGCAGGTAGATCCGTGCCTCGAAGGCGCCGTAGGTGAACTCCGCCTTGCCGTTGGAGGAGAGCATGCCGGAGCTGTACGGGTAGGTCTTGCCGTTGACCACGGTCGGCTGCTGGGCGATGTTCAGGTGCAGCGAGCCGCCGCTGACGGTGGACTGCGACGGGGCGTAGGCCGCCAGCTCGATGTCGGGGTTGACCGGCTGCGTGGTGCAGGTCTGGCAGCCGAACCAGTTGGGCGTCCACGTGGCGCTGTCGACGGTGCTGCCGTTGAACTCGTCCGCGAACACCGGGCGCCAGCTGCCCGCGATGCCCAGCGGACCGCCGGTGGGGGTCGGCGTCGGCGTCGGGGTCGGGGTCGGGGTGGGCGTCGGGGTCGGGGTCGGCGTCGGCGTCGGCGTCGGCGTCGGCGTCGGCGTCACGGTGCCGCCGCTCGACGTGAAGCTGTGGACCGGCGTCAGGTTGTGCCAGCCGTCCGAGGCCTGGTAGGCGACGAAATAGGTGTACGAGCCGCTGGGGAAGGTCCGGCTCTTCGGCGTGACGGTGGTCTGCCGGGTGCCCAGCGTGGTGGCGACGGCCCCGGGGAAGTCGTAGTTGGCGCCGCTCGCCGAGCGCACCGCGATGGTCAGGCTCTGCAGTTTGAGCCGCTTGTTCGCGTGCACCTTGGCGGTGGCGGTGACGGGCGAGTCCGGCGCGGGCGAGGTCGGCGTGATGCCGAGCGAGTCGACGGTGACCGGGCTGGTGGCCGCCTCGGACTGCACCGCCCAGGTCGCGGTGCCGGCGGTCACGGCCGCGGCCGCGAGTCCGGCGACGGTCAGCCGCTTCCACGCCGTCGGCGCGCCGCGGCGGTGTCGGGCGTTGTTTCGCAGGGTTCTCATGCTGTGGCAGTACCTTTCCTGCCCCCCTGGAGAGCCGCGGGCCCCGTCCGCGGCAGGAGCGGAGGAGAGCCCGTCGAGGGTGGAGCTTGTGCGAACGGACGCGTCCTTCGCAAGCCGCGGACCCCCGGCCCACCCCGTCCAGGCACCTGGGGCGACGGCCTGCCCATCGGCGAACCAGCAGGTCAGAGCGGGCATGAGGGCCGCCTTCGGGAACACCTGTGAGGTGCGGCACAGGTGACCGGGGCCACACGGGGCGTCGCCCGGCCGGACCGCGCCGTCCGCCCGGCGGACCCCGTCGCCCGCCCGGCCGACCCGGTCACGCGGTCGGCCCGGCGGGCGACGGGCATGGGCGCCAGCAACGGCCGACGGGCGCCCGCGGTCAGGACTTGCGCCAGAGCGCCCAGCCCTGCGCCCGGTTCTCCTTCGCGACGTACCACTCGGCGGGGTGCTCCGGCCAGTAGCCGTCGGTGGCCTTGCCCTCCGGGGCCGCCGGGGTGACCAGGACGGTCGCCTCCGCGGGGACCGGCTGCCAGCGCGGGTCGCGGTACCAGACCCGGCCCCGGTAGACCTCGAAGGCCTGGGCGTTGCGCAGACCCCCGTCGAGGTCCCAGGCCAGGACCACGTTGTCCGTGGGCTTGATCCCGGAGGCCTTGGTGAAGCCGGTCGCCAGCGGCTTGCGGTAGTTCGCGTGCGGGTAGCTGACCTGTTCGGTGATGGTGGCGGTCGCGAAGCCGGCGAACAGCGCGAGCGCGAGTCCGATCGCCCAGAGCACCCGGCGCCCGCCCGCGGCCAGGAACAGGACCACCGCGCCCAGGACGACGAAGGCGGCGACGGACGAGCGCATGACGTTCAGCCGCATCCAGTCGGTGGCCAGGAAGGTGACGTCCGGCAGGGCCCAGCCGATGAACAGCTTGGTGGTCAGCGCCGAGCCCGCGGACCAGACGACCAGCTTGCCGAGGAGCACCGTGAGGCCGACCGTGGCGGCCGCCGTGACGGCGAGCCGGCGGCGGCCGAGCCTGGAGAGGACGGCGGCGCCGACGACGAAGGCCGCCGGGACCAGGAACGAGAGGTAGCGGGCGTAGACCCAGTCGTCGACCCGCCCGTCGTCCGGCAGGGCGGCGGCGGAGGCGAGCGCGGTGCCGACCAGCAGGGCCGCCAGCACGCCGCCGGCGATCCGGTCCGGGCGCGGGAAACGGCCACTGAAGAGCGCGAACAGGCAGACCACGACCGCCAGGCCGCCGATGCCCCAGGTGGAGACGATGAAGTACCAGAGCTGCCCGGCCACCCGGGTCAGCGTCATCCCGGTCTTGTCGGGGTCGGTGAGGCCCTTCCAGAGGTAGCCGCCGACGTCGCTCGGCTCGACGGTGAACTGGCGGTCGAGCCACCAGGACAGCGCCTTGACCCCCACCACGCCGACGCCCAGGGAGCCGAGGCCGACCAGCGTGGTGCGCCACGGGGCCCAGCGCAGCGCCAGGACGCCGACGAGGACCACCCCGGTGAGCGCCACCACCACGCCGCCGCGGTCGTGCACGGCCATCGAGTACGCGGCGGCCGCGCCCGTCCCGGCCGCGTACCAGGAGCGGTGCTTGACCGGGCCCTCGCTCAGCCAGCCGTGCAGGCAGAGCAGCCAGGCCAGGATCAGCACCGGCAGCACGGTGTCCGACATGACGAACTCGGAGTAGAAGATCACCGGCGGCAGCAGCGCGGTGGCCCCGGCGAAGACGTACGCCAGCAGCCGGCGCAGGCCCAGTCGGCGCAGCGCCAGGTAGGCCAGCGGGAAGACCAGCGCGTTCAGCAGCGCGTTGATCCCCATGATCAGGTGATAGGCGGTGACCGGGTCGTCGGCGATCCGGAACGCCGGGGAGACCAGCAGCGGGTAGCCGCCCGGGATCACCACACCGACCGGCATCTCGGTGGTCGGCCGGCCCGCCAGCACGCGGGCGAGGACCAGGTAGGAGTCCTCGTCAGGGTGCACCGAGGGGTAGCTCAGGTGCCGGACGAGCACCAGGCGGAAGAGGACCTCGACCGCGTATCCGGCCAGCAGGACCACCGGCCAGAACCAGCGCCGGCCGCGGGCCGCCTCGAACCGCAGCGCCACCAGGCCCAACAGGCCTGACAGGCCGTCGGCGGGACGGGCGGGCCCGGCGGTCTCCGTGGCACCGGCCCGGCCCTCGTCGGGGACGGCGGGCCGCGGCAGGGTCTGCGGCTGCGTGGAGCGTTGTGTCATGCAGCTACATATATAGGCTACCGACATATAATGTCCAGAAGAGCAACCCGCCGCGACGGCGGACCCCGGAGCACCGCACGCCGACGGGGCGTTCGGGTGCGCACCGACGGTCCGGGCGCTCCGGCACGGGTCGGCGGAGCGCCCGAGGACACCAGGAAGAACGAAACGGAGCCGCACTCCGGTTCAGCTCCGGCCCTTCGCAAGGCGGCGGCGAGGACGCCCCACCGGGGTGGCCCCCGCCGTCGCCGGGGCGCCGTCCGCGCGGAGGCGCTGACGGCGGCGAGGTCCAGGGCGTCCAGCACGGCCTTCACCGTGACGATCGAGTTGTCGCCGGGTATGGACAGCGCCAGCGCCTCCTCGTCCGGCG